>DATGUX010000328.1:0-12228 GCA_035300985.1 Fodinibius sp. | reverse complement strand
CGGGCATCCAGGCCGTCAGGATAATCGATAGCAATTCCCTTTAGATACATCATATGCTTGGAGTTTACAATAAGCTCAACGCCGTGACTAATCAGCAGCTCATCCTCATCCGTACGCCGATCAAAGCCGAGCTTATAGCTTAATCCCGAACAACCCCCGCCTTCGACGGCTACCCGCAGCTGCAGTTCTTCATCCAAAGGCTCATTCTCGCGGATCTTTTGAACCTGTTCAGCGGCCCGTTTCGTCAGCGAGACCGGTGGACCGCTAACGGCAACAGAATCGTCGGAAGAGGGCTCAAACATCGTCTCTGAGGATGCGGATACTTCTTCCTCTTCTCCACCGTCATCAATAAGTTCGGAAATAACACTATCTAAACCTTCTTCTGCATTTGCAGCCATTACTATAACTCCACTTTAGTCTTCATTTTCACATTTCTGCGAATAAGTAAAATAATCAATATCCTCCTTTCGGAACAAGTTTAAAATACCGGCACTTACTAAATTTACCAAAATTGCGGATGCTTTTGCTCGACCTATGCCGGAAAACCCATCAAATCGATCAACAGTAATTTCCCCATATTCATTCAAATAACGAAAAAGTTTCTGTTCCGTTTCACCATATTCAAAGGTAACGCCTTCATCAGCGTCCCTCTTTTTGATGATTTCAATCAGCTCTTTGCTGGCTACCTTATTCTGTTCCTTCTCGCGCATATAGACCGTCTCACCGCCATTGCTCAATACGGCAATAGGTTTTTTTTCGGATTCGGGGACTTTAATAACCAACAGGTCACGCTCACCGAAGTGTACAATCTCAATAGTAATGTCGATCGCAGGCCGGCAAAATTCCGTAGCAGCCTTTTTAAGCAAATACTCTTCTTCCTGATAACCAGCAACACCCACCAGTGAGCAATCATCATCAACGCCAATAAGCAGGGTACCACCTTTGGTGTTGGCGAAGGCGGCTATTTCGCGGGCGATTTTATAAGCCGAGGGAATCGTTCGCTTAAACTCGAGATAGGTTCCCTCACCGGTCTGGGCCAGATTTTTGACATCCAGATAATCCATATCAGAAAGTATTGCTGAGCTTCGGTTGTCAGAATACATAGCCTTCTGCTTTTTTAACTGTATAACGAAAATGACAGTTAAATATTAAGTATGAATAAACTTATGGTGACCTTCTCCTTTGCTGAGGTATTAAATAACAATCTCTTCTTTGGGATGGCGAGTCATCAGTTCATAAAGCATATCGCCGGGTTCTTCTCCTTCAAATAATACATTATACACCGCCTTGGTTATGGGCATCTCTACTTTCAGCTCGTTACTCCATTCCAGCACAGACCGGGTGGTTCTAACGCCTTCAGCTACCATATTCATATGGGAAACGATGTCGTCCAGTTTCTTTCCTTGTCCTATATTATAACCTACAAACCGGTTACGGCTGTGCTCGCTGGTGCAGGTAACCACTAAGTCGCCCATGCCCGAAAGACCTGAAAAAGTGTCCTGAGAGCCTCCGAGTCTCATCCCCAGGCGCTTCATCTCGTGCAGCCCGCGCGTCATTAGCGCTGCCTTGGCGTTGTCTCCCAATTCTGCACCATCAACTACGCCCGCAGCAATGGCCATAATATTTTTTACCGCACCGCCAATTTCTACCCCAATAATATCATAATTCAGATATACGCGAAACATTGGGGTCAGGAAGGTATCTTGAATGGTTTCCGTTGTGCGTTTCGAATATGAGCTGGCCACCACCGTCGTTGGTTTAAATTTACTGACCTCTTCGGCATGACTGGGTCCTGACATAACTCCAATATGATCTTCAATAACTTTGCCTTCAAGTACTTCCGATAAAACCTGAGACATTGTCTGATGGCTTTTATTTTCAATACCCTTAGCCACACTCACAATGATTTCATTACCGTTAAGATGGGGCTTAATTTTTGTAGCCACTTCGCGCATCGCATGCGAGGGCGTCGCAAAAACAACCATATCGGGATTATCGAAGCAGGTATTTAATTCGGTACTGCAGGTAACTGCATCGGGCAAGGTAACATCCGAAATATAGGAGGGGTTCCGGTGATGATTATTGATGCCGAAGGCCACTTCCGGCTCCCGTGCCCACAACCGCACCTTGTGGCCGGCGCGCGCCAGCACAACTGACAAAGCGGTACCAAAACTGCCCGAACCTATAATCGTTATATTCTTCACACTAATGATCTTTTTTCTTTTCTTTATTGAGCCATCCAACAGCCGGCTTAAAGGATCCGACCTGGTTTTCGTCACCGCTAAGCAAGCGGCGAATATTTCCGCTGTGTTTTATGATGATTCCCAAACCTACGATAGCTCCAAAGATAAGAATGCTTCCATCGATAGGCCATCCAAATCCATAGCGAAGCAGAACCAACATCAGCGGATAGATAAAAGCTGCCACCAGGGAGGCCAGGGAAACATAACGGAAGGTAACCATGACCACCAAAAATACACCGGTTGTTATCCCAACGGAAACAGGTTCAATGCCCAGGAGCATGCCGGCGGCCGTCGCCATTCCTTTGCCGCCATCAAAACTGGCATATAAAGGAAACATATGCCCAATTACAGCTACCACCCCACAAACGATGCGCAAAAAAGAATCCACCTCCCAATTGGGAAGTAAGGCAACCGGCCCGGACGCAATATAATAGGCCAGCTGACTAATCCAGTACGCACAGACAAAGCCTTTGAAAACATCAATAAGCAATACCGAAACACCCGAAGGCCACCCCAGCAGTCGGAAGGTGTTGGTTGCACCCGCATTTCCACTTCCGTGATTGCGGATATCAACCCCTTTTACCATCTTGCCCACCCAGATAGATGAAGGAATAGAACCGACTAAATAACTCAACAATATAACAACTACGAGTGCAAGCATATACGTGGGTTAATTGGAGATAACGATCTCCTTTAATATAAAAGATCACTGTAAATTGTCGAGTAAAAAAACTAAATGCTTAGCCTCTGCTACACATGACGCTCGGCATGATAGGATGAGCGCACCAGCGGCCCGCTTTCTACGTGTTCAATGCCAAGCTTCTCGCCAATCTCTTTATATTCCGCAAACTGATCAGGGTGCACCCACTCTTCCACGGGCTGATGCATCTTGGTAGGCTGCATATATTGGCCAATCGTCAGCACATCAACTTCATGGTCTACACAGTCCTGCATTAGCTCAATAACCTGTTCACGCTTTTCTCCAAAGCCAACCATGATGCCTGTCTTCGCACGCAATCCCTGGTCTTTACAACGCTGCAACAGTTCCAGGGAACGTTTGTATTTAGCCTGGGGACGAATAGTGCGGTATAGGGCCGGCACGGTCTCCAGGTTATGGCTCAGCACATCGGGAGGGGTATCAATGACAATCTGAAGGGCCTCCCAAACACCCCGGAAATCGGGAATTAGCGACTCAATGGTCACCCCGTCAATAGCTTTACGGAGCTGGCGGTGCGTCTCAGCAAAGATCGGAGCCCCGCCATCCTTACGCTCATCGCGGTTGACCGAAGTAAGCACTACATGTTTAAGCCCCATCTTACTGGCCGCATCGGTAACGCGCCGGGGTTCATCCCAGTCGAGTTCCTGCGGGGGACGGCCCGTTTTTACGGCGCAAAAAGAGCAAGAACGCGTACATACATCCCCAAGAATCATAAAGGTGGCTGTTCCATTGCCCCAGCATTCGCCCATATTAGGACAACGTGCTTCCGAACAGACCGTGTTCAGGGAGTGCTTCTGAATGGTTTCGGAAACTTCTTTAAATTTTTTACCTGAAGGCAGTTTTACTCTCAACCAATCGGGTCGACGACGTGTCTTTTCATTCCGGTCAACAACGTTGAGTTCCTTAATCATGTGGTAGCTAAAGTTAGTGGTTAATTAATTAGTGGCGGGTTAACGGTTTTGCTGTATTCTTAAGGTATGAAAATTGGTAGTCCAGTTCAGGCAAAGAGTCGACATTTGAAATATCGACGTCAAAAACGGCGGCAAAGTGATGGGAGAGCCGCTGTTTTACCTTTCCCAAATCAACCGCCCGCCCCAGCAGTGCCTGCAGGCTGGTCACCTCTTTGTCAGTGATACCGCACGGAACGATATGATCAAAATAGCTCAAATCGGCATTTACATTCAGTGCAAATCCGTGCATAGTTACCCAGCGTGAGCATTTAATGCCCATAGCACATATTTTTTTATTATCCACCCATACACCGGTCAGTCCGTCAATGCGTACAGCCTTGACAGCATAATCGGCACAAGTACGAATGACCACCTCCTCAAGATAGCGCAGATATTTATGGATGTCGGTGAAATGACGACTCATATCCAAAATAGGATAACCGACAATTTGCCCGGGCCCGTGGTAGGTAATATCGCCCCCGCGATCGATCTCAATAAATTTCGCTTCGATATTAGCCAGCTGCGGCATACTCTTCAGCAGATGACTTTTATCACCGCTCTTGCCCAAGGTATAAATGTGCGGATGCTCAACAAAAAGGAGTACTTCATTGCTGTTATAGCTTTCCGCTTGCTCAGGGCTCTGACTGCGCTCACCTCGTTTTCCATCCACCAGCCGCTGTTGAATAGCAGCCTGCAGATCCCAAACGGGTTGGTATGGGGCATGCCCCAGATCGTAAACTTCCACGGTATTCATAGCTGAAAGTACTCAACAATCAGCCTACAGCATCAGGGTTGGTTTATATTTTCCCCTTAGATGCCGGGAGCTGACAGCTATTCGTCGTATTGTGCTAAATAAAACTAATGCAACGTAAATGTCCCAAATCAGGACCCAAGATGCACGCCCTCACCATAGGCTTCGGCAACAGCTTCCATCACAGCCTCAGACATGGTTGGATGCGGATGTACGGCACTGATAATTTCACGACCGGTCGTTTCCAGATCACGGGCTACAACCGCTTCGGCAATCAGCTCGGTCACGTGTGTCCCTATCATATGGCAGCCCAGCCACTCGCCGTATTTTTCGTCAAAAATAACTTTCACAAATCCTTCCTCATGTCCCAGACCGGCTGCTTTGCCGCTGGCGGAGAAGGGAAATTTGCCCACTTTGATATCGTAGCCTTCCTCTTTAGCCTGCTCTTCGGTAAATCCGACGGAGGCCACCTGTGGCTCGCAATAGGTACAGCCCGGAATGTTGTTGTAGTTCAAGGGCAGGGGATCTTCACCGGCCAGTTTTTCTACACAAATAGTGGCCTCATGCGAAGCTTTGTGGGCCAGCCACGGTCCGCCGGCCACATCGCCGATGGCATAAATTCCTTCCACGCTGGTCTGGCAGGTTTCCTTATCAATTTTGATGGCCCCTTTTTCGTACTCAACACCGATCTCATCCAGACCTATATCTTCCACATTGCCCGTAACGCCCACGGCCGAAAGCACCACATCGGCTTCGACCACTTCCTCATCGTCACCGCTTTTGATGGTTACTTTTACGCCGTCACCATCTTTTTCTACCTTCTCAACGGTGCTGCCGGTGCGGATGTCCATGCCTTTTTTCTTAAAGATCTTGCCCAGTTCTTTGCCCACATCTTTATCCTCAACAGGCACCAGAGAATCTTCCAACTCTACGATCGTTACTTCCGTACCAATAGTATTATAGAAATAGGCAAACTCAACACCTATGGCGCCGGCCCCGATGATCACCATTTTTTGAGGTTTATCCTCAAGCTTCATGGCTTTTTCGGAGTCGATGACCGTTTTGCCATCAATCTCGATATTTGGCAACTCCCGGGGACGAGCACCCGTGGCGACAATAAAATTCTCTGCCTTTATTTGTTCATTGGTTTCACCCTCTTCATCAACAACCTTGATCTGGTCCTTCGATTCAAAGACACCCGCACCTTCAAAGACCTCAATTTTATTGGCCTTCATTAAAAATTGGACGCCCTTGCTCATCTTGTTTGCCACTTTTCGGCTGCGGCCAATCATTGATCCAAAGTCGGCTTCATAGCCGTCCACTTTTACGCCATAATCATCCGCGTGTTCGATACTTTCAAAAACTTCTGCTGAGCGCAGCAGTGCCTTGGTGGGAATACATCCAATGTTCAGACATACGCCGCCCAGATGCCGTTTTTCTACAATTGCCGTGTCGAAACCCAGTTGCGATGCACGAATAGCGGCCACATACCCACCGGGGCCGGAACCAATTACACAGACGTCGAATTCTTTAGCCATGATTACTTATCTTTAATTTTGTGAATGATTGAATTAATGAATTATCCAGCTAACGGGTTGCTGACAATCTTATCCGAATCCTGGCAGATTCGGAAAATTATGCCATCCAGCAACTCAATCGGTCAATAATTTTCAAGCGCTCTAATTTAATAATAATAGATGAGAGATATAAGGCAGAAGTAACAAACAACAATAGTAATGGCATTAACACTTCTGATCTGGACAAGTTGAATGCAATCATTTTACTCTATAGATAATGTTCGCCTCTCATCTTTTATTTTTGAGCCTTATGGGGTAGATTAGGTGAGAGAAAAATAAATTTAATCCTCGTCTTTCATGAAGAAACTATTTTTCCTTTTTAGCCTCACTGTATTCCCCCTGATCTCACAGGCACAGATCAGTCAAAAAAATGTAACAAAGATTATTAAGACTCTCAGCTCGGACAGTATGCGGGGGCGGCAGGCTTTTTCACCGGAAATATGGGATGCCGCTAATTTTATAGCAGATGAATTTTCTACTGTCGGATTAAAGCCACTAAAGGGCGATGATGATTATTTACAAGAGTTCACGATGCAGGCCTTCTCATTAAAAGATGCCAAGGTGCAGGTAGCAGGAGAAAGCATCATGGACGAGAACTATTTCGCCATAACGAATAATGAAGACGTCCATTGGACCGATCCCGATGATGTATCGGTAAAATATATTGATCCCGGCGAGGATTTTCGCACAAAATTAAGCAGCTACAATGATCTTGAAAAAGATTTGGTGGTTTTTGTTGATGCCTCACATGCAGATATGTTCAACCGGTTCAAACCATACTTTTCGCGTCCCAGTTATGTCTTTGCTGATGACAAACACTATAATAAACTATTTATCCTGGCTCCCAAGTCTGATCATTTTAATATCCAGCTTACCAAAAAAGTGCAAGAGCAAAAGCTTGCCAATGTAGCAGGCATGATTGAAGGCAAACGAAAAGATGAAAAAGTATTATTCAGTGCTCACTATGATCATATTGGTATCCAACAACCGGTTGAAGGCGATTCGATTGCAAACGGAGCCAATGATGATGCCTCGGGTACAGCAGCCGTGATAGAACTGGCCCGCCACTTTGCCCAACAGGGACAACCAGAACGCACACTAATAATTGTTGCTTTTACCGCCGAGGAAATGGGCGGCTATGGCTCACAATACTTTTCAAAGCAACTGAATCCCGATCATATCGTGGCGATGTTTAATATTGAAATGATTGGCAAGCCTGCCACTGACGGACCCAATTCGGCCTGGGTTACCGGTTTTGATCGTTCCAGTTTTGGGAAACTCCTTCAGAAAAGTGCGGAAGGCACCAAATATAAATTCTATCCTGACCCTTATTCCCAACAAAACCTTTTCTATCGCTCTGATAATGCTACCCTTGCCCGCCTGGGCGTTCCGGCCCATAGCATCAGCACCACGCCGATTGATGTAGATGAGGACTACCATCAGGTTTCAGATGAAATAGAAACCCTTAACCTTTCACATCTTACTAACACCATAGAAGCCATTGCCAAGGCCGCCGACGGTATCGTTTCGGGTAAAGACACTCCAACGAGAGTAGATACCGCTACTGTGGAATAAATTGTGTGAGCTGACGGCAACAAACCATTAGAAATGAAGAATCAGAAGTTGGGGAGCAATAAGGCTTCACAATCCTGATGCTCAATTTTCAACTTGTTAGTTCTGCTTGAATTTGAATAGATTTTCGGCGCCTACTTTATCCTCGGCCTGGCTGAGAGCGTAAGCACTGTCAAAAAGTACGATGGGATTCTCTTCCATATCTTTAGTAACGCTGGTGGAGTAACTGCTCTCTAATTTTTCAATCACTTCGGGATCGTCAGGCAGCCAGCGGGCCGCGTGGTATGACACCGCGTTCATATGCAGTTCGGTGTTATATTCGGTCTTCATACGGTGCTCAACCACATCAAACTGCAGCGCTCCAACGGTACCCAGCAGCAGCTCGTTACCTACACCGTTAGGCACCTCAAAGACATGCACCACCCCCTCTTCAGCCAACTGCTTGAGTCCCTCACGCAGCTGCTTGCGCTTAAAGGGATCTTTGGTAGACACTTTCATAAAATGTTCGGGCGTAAAAAGCGGTATCACATCAAAGTTGACCGGATCGTTGCTGTAGATGGTGGTACCGATGCGAAACGAACCCGGATTGAAGAGTGACACCACATCACCGGGATAAGCATCTTCCAGAATATGACGCTCATCACCCATCAGTGTGTGCGGAGTGGACATTTTTACCTTTTTGCCGGTATTACTCTCCGTGACCTGCAGGCCCCGCTCAAACTTGCCGGAGGTAATGCGAATAAAGGCTGCACAGTCGCGGTGATCGGGATTCATATTGGCCTGCATTTTAAAAACAAATCCTGAAAAACCATCCTCAAGTTCGCGGTCTTCCCCAATGGCATCCATATATTTCTGCGGAGGATTGGCCAGTTCTGCAAAGTAATCCAGAAATACATCCAATCCGAAGTTATTAAGGGCCGAACCGAAAAAAACCGGTGTGCATTTGCCATTTAGGAAGGCCTGCTCGTCCATCATCTCGAACATATCTTCGGTGAGCAGCACTTCTTCACGGAATTTATCCTTTTCATGATCAGACAAAATAGCCTGCTCCAGTCCCTCTTCAAGGTCATAGATTTCCGTCTCCGCCTTTTTCGCACCGTGATCTTCCTTTTTTTGCAGGTGGAGCTTCTTGCCGATCAGGTCGTAAATACCCTGAAAGTCCTTCCCGTAGCCCAGCGGCCAGGATGCGGGTATGGGTTCGATCCCCAGCTGATTCTCCACATTGCTGATCACTTCCAGCGGATCCAGCCCCGGCCGATCACACTTATTTACAAAGGTGATGATGGGGATTTCACGCATCTTACATACCTCAAAAAGCTTCTCGGTCTGCTCTTCCACTCCTTTGGCCACATCAATCACCATCAGCGCGGTGTCAGCAGCCACAAGGGTACGCAGCGTATCTTCAGAGAAATCTTTGTGCCCCGGCGTATCCAACAGGTTGAACTTTATGTTGTCCTTTTCGAACCGCAGCACGGATGAGGTTACCGAAATACCACGATCCTTTTCAATGGCCATCCAGTCGGAGGCCGCATAACGGCTGGCTTTACGCTGACGAATGGATCCCGCCTCGTGGATAGCGCCTCCATACAGCAGAAGCTTCTCTGTGAGGGTGGTTTTACCTGCGTCAGGGTGCGAGATAATAGCAAAGGTGCGCCGGCGACGGGCTTCTTCTATAATTTGCCGCTGCTCATGAGTGAGCGTATTGGATTCGGGCATGAAAATAAATCGGGTTTGTTATTCTAAAAAGCCTGTAAATATAAGCTTTTTGCTGCAAATTATCAGCTATTGGCCAATGAAAAGAATGAATTCCTGCAAAGCCTGGTCCTATCCTATCGATAGGTTTAACAACGATCTATTCAAATATTCTTATATCAAATATTTTCTTAATCTGAGCGTGCCTCGCTCATAAACTGTTCCATAAAACGGCGTTCGGCCTCGGCACTGCCAATAAGCACCAGTTCACTGTCTTTTGACAGAATAGTTTCCGGTTCGGGGTTGATATACTGCTGCCCATTTTGTTTGATCGCCAGCACGCTGCAACCCGTCTGGGGTCGGATAGAAGATGTAATCAAACTCTTTCCGGCGATGGAAGCGGGGGTTTCGGTATTAAATATATTCAGACCCTCGGCAACCATCACCACATCGTTGCGCTCCAGGATATTGAAAATAACGTTAGCTCCCATCGTAGCGTATGACATTACAAAATCTGCTCCGGCCCGATGCAGCGTTGAGACGTTACGCTGGACGGTAGAACGACTGATAATTTGGATATTAGGACGCAGCCGACGGGCATAAATGGTCAGATAGATGTTCATATCATCATCATGGGTAGTAACAATAATGCACGGGGAGTCGGCAATACCCGCCTTCTCAAGGGTCTCAATATCCTCGGCATTGCCCAGTATATATCGATCATTATCCTTAACACGATCCGGATCTTTATCTATAATGTAGTAATCCATGCCCCGTTTCTCGAAGGCTTCGGCCGTGCCGCGTCCCACTCGTCCGGCCCCGATGATAATAACCGGCTTATCCGTGGCGTGATAGATAGCCATAAATTCATCGTACCTACGCAACTGCTCCAGCGATCCTGCCAACAGCAGTACACTTTCCTGGTGAATGAGGGTATCGGGCTCGGGTTTTATCAGCTTACCGCGTTCCCAAATGCCGACCACATTAATACCAAATTCGTCTCTTAATCTGCTTTCCCGAAGCGTCTTTCCAACCAGCGGGGTCTGATAGGTCGTAGCCTCGGCGACAATCAGGTTATCGAAACGCCCGACCACATGCACGCGACTATCCTGACCCGAAATCCGCCGGGAAAGCGAGCTGCCCAGCATCTTGCCCAGCTGAATGACATGATTGGCACCGGCCATCTCAAGCAGATCAACCGAATTGGAGGAGTTAGCCGTCGTAACAATAGTCACATCATCATCCAGCTCAAGCACCGTATTAATGATGTTTGAGTTCACCATATCAGTACCCAATGTTACAACCATGGCCGCCTTCTCAACACGCAATTTATTATAGGTTTGAGGATCGTCCAGTTCCCCGTAAACCACCCGGTAGCCCTGATCATAGTATTTTAAGGCCTGCTGCAGATCGTCTACCAACAGTACGTACTCATAATGATATTGGTTTAACTTTTCGATGAGGGATTCTGAGATAGGGTCAAAGTGGGTAATAATAATATGGTTGGAAGTATCCTCAGGCAACTCCCGGGGAGCGCGTGCTTTAGACTGCGCTTCGAGCCAGGGCGCATAAAAAAACTCAATAAAAGTGAAGGGCAACAGAATAAGCAGCGACACCATCCCCGAGATTAATACAATGACCGAAAAGGCCCGGCCTATATCACTGGTAAAAGTTATATCTCCGAAGCCGAGTGTTGTCATCACCGTGAAGGTCCAATAAAAACCGGTGATCCAGCTGTGTGATTGCCCCTCATAGAGCATAATAAAATGAAACAGCACACTGTAGCTAAGTATCAGCAGCGCTAATCCACCCAAAAACCGGAGCAGCCTTTTGATATTTACTCTCGTATTTCTATTGGATAGAAAAAAGCTTATTTGTGAGGTAAAGAACTTCATATAACCAATTCAACTAAAACTTAGAAAATCATAGCTCCGGAAATACGGTTATTTCCAATGGTTTAATTAAGCCATTGCCAATCATCTTATAAACAATCCTCGGGGCAGAGCCCCGAGGTATTCAACAGGAATAAGTTCTTTTTTTATCTTAATGAAAACCTGAGGTTTTCAACCTTTCCTTATTTTACCCCGAGGCAAGCCTCGGAGAATTCTTTGATTAAATAAGGATAGGTTCCGGAGCCCCAATCATAACTGACAAATATATCACTTCGCAATGGTTATCAATAATTTATTGAGAAAATGCCCGGACCGGTTCAGTAGTCGATGCGAAAAACTGTGAGTATTGTTTTCTGGCTGGATGAAAAGTTATCATCTGATACCATCAGCAGCAGTCGTCCTCCGCTCTCCAACTTTGGTCCCAGAACCATGCCTTCAAAATTATCGATCGTGATGCCATAATCGGCCAAGTCGGCTACCAGCCATTTTGCAACCGGTTGCTGAGGCTGTGGCAGCTGCTTTAAACTATTCACATCCTTCACGTCGGTTGCCCCCTTTATGGAAGCCTGATAAAGCAAGATGCGATTACCCTGTCCCTGCACAAAATTACGCTCAAGTGTCAGCAGTTGGCCCTTATTATCCAGCGCCAGCAGATCGGACAGACCATTTACGGCAAATCCCTTTCCGGTCGCTGGCAGTTTAAATATAGGGTCAACGCTGTACCAGAATTCGTGTTGCACCTGTCCTGATGACATGTCGTAAGCAATCATCCGGGCCGGACTTGCATTGCTTGAGTCTGCCTTCGGGCCGTCTTGCAGTAATGCATTTTCAAG
>DATGUX010000327.1:0-13070 GCA_035300985.1 Fodinibius sp. | reverse complement strand
AATGCTGCAGCGACGCCATAATGATGTGGTTGATTTTGAGGTTATTGTCCCCGAGCTGTTATTGCAGCAAGAGCGCAGAACGCAGGAGATATTTAATATCGTACTCTCCTCAATTGCCTCCATTTCATTAATTGTGGGCGGTATTGGTATTATGAATATCATGTTGGCCTCCGTGGTGGAGCGCTATCGTGAGATTGGGGTTCGCCGCGCGGTAGGGGCCCATAAGCGTGATATCCAACTGCAGTTTTTAACCGAAGCACTGGCAATTAGTATTTCCGGCGGTGTTATTGGCATTCTATTGGGCATCACCTTTAGTTATCTTATTGAATTTTCGGCCGGTATTTTGACGCTCGTAACGCTCACTTCTATTTTCATTTCATTCGGCGTAGCGATGGCCATTGGCGTTATTTTTGGTTTTTTCCCGGCCAAACGAGCAGCCGAACAAGATCCCGTACACGCATTACGACATGAATAAACGAATCATCATATTTGTTAGCCTCATCCTAATTACAACGGCCGGCCGGCTCTCAGCCCAGCCATCGGGCAGGGATTTGGGTCTTCTTAGCCTTGACCAATGCATCAATATTGCCCAAGGTAAAAGCCCCATTGCCAATGCGGCCCGTTATGCCCTCATCTCCAGTCGATGGGAGTACCAATCTTTTCGGGCGGATCTGTTGCCCAGCCTCTCGCTCTCGGGAAATGCACCTAACTATCGGAAATCAATTTTTTCCAACACCCTGGATAATGGACAAATTACATTCTCTTCCCGAAAGCAATCCGAAGCAGAGGCGGAATTGAGCATTAACCAAACCATTTTGCCTACCGGCGGAACGCTTTCGCTATCGTCCGGTATTACCAGGCTGGGTATTTTCTCCGGAGAAAATACCTACCTGTGGCAAAGCCGGCCGCTGGTAGTGGGACTTCGGCAGCCGTTGTTCCAATTTAATAACCTCAAATGGCGCAACCGCATGGAACCGCTCCGATACGAGATAGCCCAGAAGGAGTTTGTTGAAGAGATGGAAAATATAGCATTAACCGTAACGCAGCGTTTTTTTGATGTCTATCTGGCTAAAATTAATTTAGAGAATGCCCGCTTTAATGTGACGCGCAACGATTCAATATATCAGATATCAAAAGGCAGATATAACGTTGGAAGTATTGCCGAAAATGATCTTCTGCAGAGTGAACTGGCCTTGCGCAATGCAGAATCATCACTTACCACTGCCCGCATCGAGCATAACCGCTTGCTGAATGAATTTAAGATTTTGCTTGGATACCCTACCGATGCAGAGCTTGATCTGGATGCGCCCGAAGACCTGCCCGATATGAACGTAAATATAGATAAGGCCCGGCAGCTGGCATTGAAAAACAACAGTGAGTCGCTGAATTACCGACTGAATGAGATACAAGCCGATCGTAATTTAGCGCAGGCTAAAAGTGAGGCCAGCTTAGGGGTGACGCTGAATGCTGAATACGGACTAAATCAGACATCACAGTCATTTACGAGGCTATACGATGACCCACAAAATCGGCAGTTCTTTTCGCTGGGCTTTGAAGTACCCATTTTCAATTGGGGTAAGCAGCGTGCACAAACCAATGCAGCCCGAAATCAGCAGCGGGAGGTAGCGAATAGTATTGAATATCAGCGCCGGCAGTTTATTCAACAGGTTGATTATACCGTAAGCCAATTTTTGCAGCTGAAAGACCAGGTACAGCTGGCCGCCAAGGCCGATACTATTGCACGCCGTCGCTACCAGGTAGCACAGAACCGATACTTAATCGGGAAAATTGATATCACCAACCTTTATATCGCGCAGGATGAAAAGGATTCGGCCCGGCAGTCTTATATTCGCGCCTTACGCTCCTTTTGGTCCGGTTGGTACGAACTGCGCCAGCTTACGCTCTATAATTTCTTAGAAAATGAGCCTATCACTTATGAACTTTAGAAGTCTTTGGATGAAGAAAGGGATAGTTTTGTAGAAAAAAGATAAAGAGGTTGCAATTTAGCTTCAATTGACTAAATTCATTTATTAATAAATAATCCGGATTAATTGATAACTTTATGAGTAAGAAGAAGAAAGAAGCGGGAAAAGGAAAGGGAATCACACGCAAAGACTTTTTAAGCACATCGGCAACAGCTGCCGCCGGTTTTTTTGTAGTACCACGGCATGTGCTGGGCGGGCCGGGTTATAAAGCTCCGAGCGACCGGCTAAATATTGCCTGTATTGGTGTTGGCGGGATGGGAGCAAGCAATACCAAGTCATTAGCCGATCTTGGCGAGAATATTTATGCGCTCTGCGATGTTGACGAAGAGTACGCCGCAGAGACGCTGTACAGCTATCCGAAGGCTAAGCGCTATATCGATTTTCGGGAAATGCTTGATAAAGAAGATGAGATTGATGCCGTGATGGTAGCCACGCCCGACAATACCCATGGGGCTATTGGGATATACGCCATGGAGCGGGGTAAGCATGCTTTTGTGCAAAAGCCACTAACACGCACTATTTATGAAGCGCGACGGATGGCCGAAGTTGCCGAAGAGACCGGAGTGGTTACGCAGATGGGAAATCAGGGCCACGCTTTTGAAAGCAGCTACAAAATTGTGGAATATATCCGACAGGGTGCTATTGGAGAGGTTTCTAAGGTAGATTGCTGGACTGATCGTCCCCGCGGATGGTGGCCCCAGGGTGCAGATGTGCACGAGGCGGAAGAAATGCCAATTGTTCCTTATACCATGCACTGGGATCTTTGGATAGGCCCATCACCCTATCGTCCGTATCATCCGGATTATGCTCCTTTTGCCTGGAGAGGGCGCTGGGATTTTGGATCAGGCTCACTGGGCGATATGGGGGCTCACATTATGGATCAACCCTATTGGGCGCTGGAACTGGGCATGCCGGAACAGGTTCACGCCAGTTCCACTCCTTTTAATAGTGAAGCCTTTCCGATTGGTTCATCTGTTCATTATAAGTTTCCCGGTAACAGTGATCGCGGGCCGGTTGAACTGAACTGGTATGATGGCGGATTGATGCCGCCCCGTCCGGCTGAACTGGCTGACGGGAAGCCGATGGGGGCCGGAGGCGGTGGAATGATCTTCTATGGAACAGAAGGCATGCTTATGGCCGACGTCTATGGAGAAAATGCCCGTTTCATTCCTGCATCAGATATAAATCAAATAGGGCAGCCCGAGAAGACGATGGAGCGCTCGCCCGGCATCCATGAGGAGTGGGTGGCAGCCGCTAAAGGCAACGGAGAAACCTCTTCTAATTTTAAATATGCATCTGCCCTGACCGAAACCATGCTTCTTGGCAATATGGCCATCCGTTTCAGCGATTCAAATAAAAAACTGCAGTGGGACGGCGATAATATGCGCGTTAAGAATTTAAAAGAAGCTAATGCGTGGCTGGATGAACGCAATGATTACCGCACGGGATGGAGAGAAATTATTGGATAGGAGTCTCGCCGGCAGGTCGCATTATGCTATAAACCCACATAAAATGGCTCGCTGAAGGCTATTTCGTGGCGGCCGGACGGGCTTTCTATGGTAATATCTGCCCGGATAATCCAGTGGACGGCGCTCATTTTTTCACCTCTTATAGTGCCGCTTGTTAGTTTGAAAGCTGCTCCGGAAAGTGGGCAAAAGCAACTTCGCTTATACCAGGCGGAATGGTCCTGTAATTTTTGCTCCGACCATTCAAAGCGATCGATTTGAGATGGAATCTGGAATACCAGTGTTTCGGTGAGACCGGCATCTATCAGTCCTTCCGGCGGGTTTACATTGTGTTTATAGGCAAAAACCTTATTGTCGCCGGGGATGATTGAAAAAGTGGTAATAGTGGTGCTACTGCCTTCACCGACAAGCCGCTGGGTGGTATCGACTGCAATAGCCGCTTGTTTGTGCAGTGCATAGGAATAAGAATCCCTCGGTTGATCACTGTCACTGATATTACAGGAGGTGAGAAGGAGCAACATTGAGTATGCCAGCAGTGTCACCATCGGCAGGTTATACCTTGGTTTAACATATTTTTCAACCATAATATGTGGCTATTCTTGAATCAAAAACCCTGAAGGAATGGTTTTTCCTTCAGGGTAGCGATCAATTATCACGAATAGTTCGGCAGCTGTTCAAAAAATTTGGCCGAAGTTTGAATGCCCCGGTAAAAATCCTTCAGTGCAAATTTTTCATTGGGTGAATGGATGGCGTCGCTATTTAAGCCAAAGCCCATTAAAATAGATTGTGCTCCCAGGATCTTCTGAAAGTCGGACACGATGGGAATGGATCCGCCTTCACGGGTAAAGAGCGGTTTTTTGCCATAAATCTCCTCAAAGGCATCGCCTGCCGCTTTTAATCCGTAGAATGAGAGATCGGTTATGGCCGGATGACCGCCGTGATGTTCGGTCACCGTTACGGTTACTGTATCCGGAGCGATAGATTCTACATATTCTTTGAACAGTTTAGCAATCCTTTTGGGTTCTT
Source organism: Fodinibius sp. (assembly GCA_035300985.1). Classification (GTDB taxonomy): domain Bacteria; phylum Bacteroidota; class Rhodothermia; order Balneolales; family Balneolaceae; genus Fodinibius. The sequence goes on along the minus strand of DATGUX010000327.1, from coordinate 8,593 downwards.
GGTTGGGCACCAGCCGCATGCTTATTTTAGCTCCGGCTTCGGAGGGCAACACCGTTTTAGCACCCTCGCCCTGATATCCGCTCCACATGCCGTTGACATCCAGCGTAGGACGGGCTGAAGCGCGCTCCAGCGTAGAGTAGCCCCTTTCCCCATGCAGGGCATCAAGTCCCAAATCCTCCTGATAGGCTTCTTCATCAAAGGGGAGCTTTTTATAAGCCTCACGGTCTTCCTGGCTGAGCTTTTCAACATTATCGTAAAAGCCCGGAATCTGGATGACACCCTCATCATCTTTTAGCTTGTTGATAATTTCAGCGAGTGCATTCGCGGGGTTCTCAACGGCACCTCCATATACCCCCGAGTGCAGGTCGCGGTTGGGGCCTACTACATCCACTTCCATATAAGCCAAGCCGCGGAGCCCGTAGGTGATGGAGGGTGTATCTTCGGCAAACATAGAAGTGTCAGAAATGAGAACCATATCGCAGGCCAGCAGCTCCTTATGCTCTTTGATGAAGGGAACCAGATGGGGCGAGCCGATTTCCTCTTCTCCTTCAAAAATAAATTTAATATTGACCGGAAAGTCATTTTCTGACTTAAGGTATGATTCAAGTGCTTTAACGTGAGTAAATGACTGGCCCTTGTCGTCACTGGAGCCGCGGGCATAGATATCACCATTGCGGAGTGTGGGCTCAAAAGGAGCCGTATTCCAGAGTTCGAGCGGATCGGGCGGCTGCACGTCGTAGTGGCCGTAGACCAACACGGTGGGCGCCTGTTCATCGGTAATCAGTTCACCAAAAACGATGGGATTGCCGTCGGTCTCGAACAGTTCTACACGGTCAATCTCGAGGGATTCCAGTTTCCTGATCAAAAAATGGGCCGCGCTTTGAATATCATCTTTATGTTCCGAGCTGGTGCTGACGCTTGGGATCCGTAGAAATTCAAAGAGTTCTTCTTTAAACTGCTCTTTGTTAGCATCGATATAGTCTAAAACTGTGGCCATAACTGATCATTATTATAGTTAACGTTGCGTATTTCGTAATTCGGTGGAGAGTATCTCAGCCCGCATCACGGAATAGGCAAGACCTATTAAAGTATAAGTATATCGCTGTTGGGAATCCATCCGTACAGCCCGTTGCTCATGCGCACATAGCTCCAGTTGGACTGCGATTGGCTTTTTCGGTGATCTACGGTGAAGGTGTAGCCCTCAAAAGATTGACTGATCAGCGAGCTGCCTTCTTTTGGCTTTTCCAGTACAGGAGCTTGCTGCGTTACCATGACTGCCCGGCTGTAGCGGCTGGCAATATATTGGGTGTAAAAGCCGGAAGCGATAATAAGCAGGGCCAGTGCTGTGATTGAAATTCCGACGATCCTGACATAGGACGACCATCGCCGCAGGAACCAGTGACTGATAAATAATAAAACGCCCATATTCAGTAAAATGATACCCCAGGCCAAAAGGGCCCGAGCTCCAAATTTTCGCCGCAGCCAGTCGGTGGCTACATCCCAGGGAAGCTTTGGAAGAGCAACCGACTGATGGCTAAACTGCCCATCGATATATTCCAAAGCTTGTTGTGCTTGCGCCTCTGTTGCCTCGAAGGTAGTTGCTTTCAGGAAGTAAAATTTTGCTTTCCCCAGCGAATCGAGGCGCTGATAACTGATGCCCATATTTAAAAAAAGTGGTCCCGACCATTGTTTATTGGTTTCAAGTTCCCGGTATAAATGTATAGCCTTTTGGTAATAGCCTGCTTCCAACTGCTTATTGGCCTCACCAAATTTAACCTGCGGATTTTCTTGAGCATCGCTACTCATCTGAAAAAGGAAAAGTAGTATGGCCAAAAATGATATGGTTTGAGTGAAGGTTTTTACCACTGTTAAAGAACTTTTTTCAATTTGTCGAGCGTGCTTTGGGCCAAGCCTACGTGTGACTTAAGATATTCGTGTGAGGTAGAGGGGGCATAGCTTATGGAAGCACATTTGTCGAGCAACAGGCGAATATTTTCAACCAACTCATCATCGATATTCTCTTGCCTCAGGGCCTGGATATACTCTTTGTTTGAGAGCCCGGCTTCCGGCAGATTCAGACGATCGCCAATAAATCCCGTAAGTGCTTTTTGAAGCATATTATAGGCTTCCTTTAAGTGGCCGTCCTCCGAAAGTGCGACGGCCTTATCCAGCCGGCCGGTGGCCTTGTCCGCAGCCTTTTGAGATCGCGCGAATCCGCGGTCAGTAGACATACGAGCGGCATAAGATTTTCTCCAGTAGGCAAAGCCTAAAATACAAAGTGGCAATATGATGCCCGCCCAGAACCACCAGTAAGAAAACAGGCTCTGCGTGTCAGGACCCGCCCATGTGGCCAGCCCGGTGATGGGGGATACCGGCATGCCGCCCGGTCCGGATACTGAGGCTACAGCATTGGGATCGGGTTTAACTGCAAACTGTAGCTCCGGAAGCGAATTGGATATATAGCGGTCTTTATCGGGATTGTAAAAAACAAGCGTTTTCTCAGGAATAGTATATTGTCCCGGCGTGCGGGCAATGATAACGTCTGTAAAGGTTTTGGATCCGCTTATGCGGTGCTGGTTTCGGTTGAGCTGGGATGATTCCTGCGGTTCATAAACCTCAAGGCCTTCCGGCAGCTTATAGTGTGGCTTTGAGATTAGGGGAATATTACCCGTACCCTTAATATGGGTCTTTATTTCAATAGACTCACCCTCCACTACTTGCCGGCTGCTGATCTCCCGGCTGATATCAAAGCTACCAACAGCGCCTAAATAACGGCTGCTGTCGGTCGGGGGGAGCGGACGCACATTGAGCGTTACCGGGTCACTCTTAAGGGTGATTTGCCGACGATTACCGCCAAAGTTTCCAAAAAAACTGCTAAATGAATCGCCCCGGGACCGTGATGATCGGACCGAGACGTTAATTTCGTAGGGACTGATCTCAAGCTTGCCGCTTTTGGTCGGAAAGAGTGCAAACTGAAGGAGGCGGGCCCGCCGGTAGCGAAGGCCGTCGAGAATAGTGGTGGATGTCTCAGGCCGTTCATTATTTGTCAGACTTTCCTTCCAGAAGCCCTCTGCCTTCCAACCGGGAATGGGCTGGTAGGAGCTGACTTGCAGGCCCTCTTGAAAATAGAGAACCACATCGGCTATGATCTGTTGACCGGTTACCGGCCGGGAGTTAGATACTTCCAGCTTCAGGAAAATGTCGGGGCGCTGTGGCCCTTTGGACTCTGCTGCTTCATTGCGATCAAGAATGGAGACCTTGATGGGGTCAGTTTGATATTCCGTTCCGTCTATTGAAATGGAGACGCCGGGAAGGGGATAGCTGCCCTTCTTCTGTGCAATCAGTTGATAGGTATAAGTATAAGAGGTGCTCGTTTTCCCGTTAATGTATTGAAAGCTGCGGGAGGTAGAGGGACGATTACTAAGCAAGCGAAAACCTTCAAATTCAGGCAGCTTGGGCCGGGAAATATCGTTAAAGTCCCCGCTTATTTTGATGGACAGCTGCATGCGCTCGCCGGTATAAATGGTATTTTCTGATACCGTGGCTTGTACCGAGATGTCAGACTGAGCCAGGGCATCGAAATATCCGACGGCAAGCAGCAGAGCACAAAATATTACGGAAAAGAGCTTACCAGTCTTTTTCATTCTTATTATCGCCGGGCTTCACTTTCTGTTTTTTAAATTTTTTGAGCAGCTCTTTTTCTTTCTGTTCCAGAGCTTGCAGGATTTTCTGCGCCTGGGTTTTACTTATCTCATTTCGCTGTGGTTGTTTTTTCTGCTTCTTATTATTCTTCTGCTGCTCCTTATTTTGCTGGCCCTGATTGTTTTTTTGTTGCTGTTGGTTATCACCTTTGTCTTTCTTCTTTTTATTTTTATTCTGCTGATCCTGCTTTTTCTGCTTGTCGTTTTGACCGTCTTTTTTATTCTTTTTGTTCTTTTGATCCTGGCTTTTCTTTTTTGCCAGTTCATAATTATGTTTTGCATCCGAATCGGCCGGCATATGGCGCAGCGACTTTTTGTAATAATCTACCGCTTGGTCCCACTTTTTGGCCTGGGCTAAGATATTGCCAATGTCATAATTGGCCATGGCTTGCCGTTTGGGGTCCTTGGACATGCTTTTAAACTGTTCGTATGCCCGAATGGCTTCTTGAGCTTTACCGGCTTTGGCTTGGGCACTGGCCAGATTATAATAAAGCTTGGCATTATCGGGGGCTTCATCGATAGCCTTTTTATATAAAGTGATGGCCTCTTCATAGTTGCCCGCCTCGTAGGCTTCATTGGCCTTTCGAGCTTCTTCAATAGAAGTGCCCGCCAGGAATGCAGCCAATAATATGATAAATAGGTATTTCATGGTACTATTGCTCAGTTAAATGAGAGCTGTTAACGCAGACAGCCCTCATTAATTATTGTATCAACCCATACTTTCTGCTATGGCTAAGGTCTCTTCATCCATTTGCATATTGGTAAATACATCGGAAACGTCATCATTATCCTCAAATTTATCCATAAGTTTGAAATTTGATGTGGCCACATCCGGTTCGGCCTTCACTTCCGTCATCGGGATGCGAATAAGCTCAGCGGATTCAATATCGCAGCCCATTTCCTCCAGCTTATTGCGCACTTCGTACATCTCTTCGCGAGCCGTCGTAACATTAAAAAATTCGCCTTCGGTATCAATATCCTCGGCGCCGGCATCAATGGCATTTAGCATGAATTCTTCCTCATCATGTTGTTCGGCGTTAACACGAATCATTCCTTTCTGGTCAAAAAGATAGCCTACCGAACCGTCAGTACCCAGGTTGCCGCCGTGAGAGGAAAAAATATGACGGATTTCGCCGACTGTTCGATTATAGTTATTGGTGGTTACCTCAATAAAGTAAGCAATGCCGCCCGGGCCGTAGCCTTCGTAGGTGGCATCTTCGTACCGGCCGTCTCCTTCATCCAGCTCGCCGGTTCCCTTCTTAATGGCACGCGCGATATTATCTTTAGGTACGTTGTCGCTCTTAGCATTATCAATCGCCGTGTCAAGTCGGGCATTCATATCCGGATCGCCGCCTCCTTCACGAGCAGCCACCGAAATTTCACGCAGGTGTTTATTGAATATTTTCGCTCTTCTTTTGTCTTCTTTGGCCTTTTTATGCTTTATATTTGACCATTTGGAATGTCCTGCCATAAAAAATATGCTATAGTAAATGGAAATGGTATTTATCCGCTCAAACAACCATTTGTTTGGCTGAGTATTCATCAGCATCAAGCGCGGCAAAAAGTAGCCTCGTATTAAAGCTGTAATATAAAAGATAGCTGGCTTTAGACCTAACCTGAATTATTTGCACCTATTTATATATGAGGACTATTCTGCTATTTTACACAGCATGTGGTTATATTGCTGTCTTTTAGAACAAGCTAAATATATTGAAATGGAAGGGCCTGTTCTTTTGTTAGCTTATCAGCATTTAGCGGTAATGGATTTTTAATTTTGCATTAAACTAATTCGGAGATAGATTCTACCATGAATATAGGAATCGTTTGTTATCCCACCTTTGGCGGAAGCGGCGTGGTGGCCACGGAACTGGCAAAAGGGCTTGCTCGCCGTGATCATAACGTACATATCCTTAGTTATGATCGTCCGGCACGTCTGGATACTTTTCAGACCAACATTTCGTATCACGAGGTGAATATGAATACCTACCCGCTCTTTGAATATCCTTCCTACGATTTGGCACTGGCTAATCAAATGGCCAATCTTATTGAATACGAAAAGATTGATGTCTTACATGTGCACTATGCCATCCCACATGCCACCAGTGCTTATCTGGCTAAGCAGATTTTGGGTGCCAAGGCCGATCACGTGCCCATTATTACCACGCTGCACGGCACGGATATTACGATTGTAGGCAGCGATCCGAGTTATAAAAGTGTGGTTGATTTCTCGATAAACCAGAGCAACGGAGTGACGGCGGTTTCCGAATATTTGCGCGATGAAACCTATGAGCGCTTCGATATCAGGAAGGAGATAGAGGTGATCCCGAATTTTATTGATTTGGATCGTTTTCAGCGCTCCAACAAAGATCATTTCCGTAAGGCTATCAGTCCTGAAAATGAGAAGATCATTGTCCATGTTTCCAACTTCCGGGAGGTCAAGCGCGTGCCGGAAGTGGTGAGCATCTTTAATCGAGTGCTGGAACATGATATCCATGCCAAATTGCTGTTAGTGGGTGACGGTCCCGACCGCCAGCGGGCCGAACAGCGCTGCCGTGAGTTGGGCATCTGCGATCAGGTGCGCTTTTTAGGTAAACAGGATCAAGTGGAGGAAGTGCTGTCTATAGCCGACCTTTTTCTCATTCCCTCTGGTTCGGAGACTTTTGGGTTGGCTGCACTGGAGGCGATGAGCTGCAGCGTGCCTGTCATCAGCTCCGATATTGGCGGGCTACCCGAAGTGAACATCCATGGAGAAACGGGTTACTTGTGCAAACTTGATGACACCGAATGTATGGCAAATTATGCCATGAATATTCTGCAGGATGAAGAATTACATAAAGAAATGGCTCAAAATGCTCGCAATCGGGCTAAGAAGTTTGAGATGAACAAAGTTATTGAAACCTATGAAGCCTACTATGAAAAGGTAAAGGAGGAATTGGCGGAACAGGTGTAATCCGGTATAAGCCTGCAAGGGTGGATTGCGGATAAAAAAAGTCCTGCCGGGATTTGGATCCGACAGGTCCGAATGCTTTTGCTATAAGCTGTTATTAAGCTACTACCTTAGCAACTTCCTCAGCTGCATCCTTCAGCAGTACGGCAGAGATTACGTTCAGATCGGAGTTGTCGATAATCTCTTTGGCTTCCTCGGCATTGGTGCCCTGCAGGCGCACAATGATGGGCACATTATCAACTTTTTCGGCAATTTCCGGATCTTTCACCGCTTCGATCACGCCATTGGCAACACGGTCGCAGCGGACAATGCCGCCGAAGATGTTAATCAGGATTGCTTTCACATTCTTATCTTCCAGGATGATGCGGAATCCGTTTTTCACCGTTTCAACGTTAGCGCTGCCGCCTACATCGAGGAAGTTCGCCGGCTCGCCACCCGAAAGTTTAATAATATCCATCGTGGCCATGGCCAGTCCCGCTCCGTTGACCATGCAGCCCACATTGCCGTCGAGTTTGATATAATTCAGCCCGAATTCGGATGCTTCCAGCTCAACGGGATTTTCTTCTGATTTGTCACGCAGATCGGCAATCTCTTTATGGCGGAACAGGGCATTATCGTCAAAAGCCATTTTAGCATCCAGGGCCATGACGTCGCCGCCGGGAGTAAGCACCAGGGGGTTAATTTCAACCATATTGGCATCAGTCTGCAGATAACAATCGTATAGGGCCATAATAAATTTTACGCCCTTTTTGAAAGCGTCGCCCCCGAGCCCGAGTGCATAAGCCAGATGGCGCGCCTGGTTGTGCTGCAGGGCCATTCCCGGCTCAACCCATTCCTTAATGATTTTCTCCGGGCTTTCTTCAGCAACCGTTTCAATATCCATGCCGCCTTCGGTAGAAATCATGATCACATTTTTGCTCTTGGCACGGTCAAGCAGAATGCCCAGATAAAATTCCGATTCAATATCTACGCCGTCCGTCACATAGATGCGCTGTACTTTCTGCCCTGCTTCACCGGTTTGTTTGGTTACGAGCACATCACCCAGCAGCGATTCGGCTGCATCCCGCACTTCATCAATGGTATCGCAAAGGATGACGCCGCTGGCCCCGCTGTCTTTTGTCTTTCCCTTTCCGCGTCCGCCCGCATGGATCTGCGCCTTTACCACAAATAAGGTGGCTCCATCTTCTTTCATTTCTTCAGCGGCTTTTACGGCACCCTCAACATCTGTAGCTGAAATACCTGCGGGTACTGCTACATTATATTCTTTTAGAATTTCCTTGGCTTGATACTCATGGATTTTCATAACAACAATGGCTAAGGTTAATAGTTACTGCAAAATAATTGCTTGGTGCGGCCGATCGTCTGTCAACCGACAGGATCACTCTAAATGCATCAGATTTCAGCCGTTAATATAAGAAATGAATAGCAAGAAATTCAGTTGGATATTGGAAATTCTTATTCGCGGGCTGCCGGGTTATTCCCGGATTTTTGATCGGATTCGTATCCCGATTTCAATCCGCTCTATTTTTGGGTTGTTTGGATGGAATCTACCGCTTGTTTTATATTGTCGAAGCTGGAGATGTTGTGATTTCGCAGCCAATCTTTATCCTGATCAGGCTCATGGCGCGAGCGGATGAAGAAGGATTGCATGCCCAGTGATACAGCCGGTTTTAGGTCGCTTATTTTATCGCCCGCCATAAAAGATTGGCTGAAATCGATATCATATTTTTGGGCGGCTTTTTTAAACATGCCCGTTCCCGGCTTTCGGTCTTCAGGAGCGTATTTTAGCTCAGCGTCATGCACGGGATGGTGCGGAGCATAGTACCAATCATCGATGGTGACGGAATGGGGCTCCAATTGCTTATCGACCCAGCGGTGCAGCTGCCGCACTTGCGCTTCACTATAGCGTCCGCGGGCAATACCCGACTGATTAGTGACGACGATA
>DATGUX010000326.1:0-2138 GCA_035300985.1 Fodinibius sp. | reverse complement strand
GTCGGTAGCCTGTTGAACGGTAAACTGAGGCAGATAAATGGCGTGCAGCTGTACTTTTGAATCTACCGACTGCGCGTGGCTTGATGTCCAGGCCAGGCACAAACATAGGGCAATAAAGAAACGCATATTGAAATAGGTGGTATGAGTAATGGGTTAAAAGTTTAACCGAATATTGAACAGCAGCGTACCTTCTGAGTTTTCGGTTTTGGTATTATATCGCAGCCGGTATTCGGGACTGGCCACGATGAGAAAGCCTTTCGAGAGCCGGAAGGTCATCTTCAATGATTCCGCCTATTTTATCGATTTCCAGCTTGTAATCGTCCATCACAAAACGACTGACATCCAGTCCAATCTTAACCCAGTGGGTTTCAGTTTGCAAAAAAGCCATTCCAATAAATAGTCCGTAGGAAAAATTAACGGAAGAATCATATCCCCGCAGCAGGTGTATCCCAATTTCAGCGCGGCGCTTATTAAAATCAGATACCGCCAACCGTATTCCTTCTGCTGAACTCATATTATGCGTGTTGCTGTTTATTTTAAAAGTGGGGATGTAATTGGCTTGCAGCCCAACTTTTAACTGAGCCTTAGCAACAAAGACGCCTGTAACCAGGTAAAGGACTATGGTGGAAAAGAGGTAGCGCATAAGATAGTTCGTTGTTTTAGTGGATACGAACACTTATGCCCGCTCCAAATTCAAATCCTGAACCGTAGAAGTCGGTGTCACGGTCAACTCGGTAAGATCTGACCAAACCATTTTCATAGCGAGAGAGTATTTTTTTAACGGTTTCTGTTTGTGTTCTGAAAAACCGATAACCGGCCTGTGAAAAAAGGGAGAAGTACCGCGTAAAATCCCACTGCCATTCTAGGAAAGGCTTAAAAGATTCATGGTATTCATCTTCTAATACGGCGCCGAGCTCAACGGTATCCTTAAACGTATCCTCCTCCATCTTAAATCGTCCAATATTAAGTCCGCCTTTAAGCAAATGTGTATCATTAATTGAGTATAGATAACCCAAGTTGAGCCCGTAGGTAATTTCTATGAATGAGGCATAGCCCCCGGAGAGGTAGGCCCCGAACTCAAGAGGCATTTCTCCCAAATCATAGGCGGAAATTTCTACTTCCCACGGCGTTAAACTCTTATGGCTTTGATTGTAGAGTTCAAAGCTTGGCGCCATCTTTTGTTGAAAGCTGACTAAAATGCCCTCATGTTTCTGGGCATATAGATTGGAGACGAATAGAATAACCACAGCACAGCTAATCAGTAAACGCATAAAGATGCTAAAAGTTTAGCTGAACGTTGAAAAGGAGTGTACTTCCGTACTCATCACTATCTTTATTCAAAGGGATGCTGACTTCGGGGTTAGCCACCAGGTAAAAGGAGTCCGACAGTTTGAAAGACACATCAAAGCCGAATTTGGGACCAATAATAAAACCGTCAAATCCCTGCCGTAAATGTGTGGAACTGTAAGGCGGGGTGTAGTTTCCGTAGCCCAAGAAGGCCCCAATATTGGGTAACAGGAAAATAGATCCTGATAACGGGAAGCTTCGGTACAGAGAGGAGGAGATTATCCCGGATGTCAAAGAAGGCTCCGAAATATCATTATAGGCTTCCGTATTAAACGTTATAGCTTGATAAAGGGAAAGCTCTGATCGTAGCAAGAACTGGTCAGAAAGATCGGTGGTACGACCCAAGATAACTCCAAGGTTAAGCAGAGTCGTTTTAGGGTTTGGGCTGTTATTGAATTTATATTCATTGGACAGAAATTCAGTATGGACCGTTACGTCATACGATTCGTTAAACCGGTAACCTACCGCAGGACCAATGAGCTGGGCATCTTCAAAAACACCGCCCCGTAGGTACAGCGATTTTACAATGGGTGTAAAAAAGCCGGGGTCGCTTTGGTAGGTAGTTTGTGCAAAAGAGTTTGAGGATATACCGAATAATATCCCTAAAAGTAGCACTGCAGCTGTTCTTTTCATAAGAGAAATAGACTGTTGTAGAATACAGATTAAACCTGAAAGCCATTTTTTACTATACTAATCATTCTATGATTAAAATTCTATTTGATATCAGGTATATGACCTATCCCGGTGCTGCCTGCCTCAAGGGACGCGGAGCGTCTCGTCTGGCATCCGCC
>DATGUX010000325.1:0-5351 GCA_035300985.1 Fodinibius sp. | reverse complement strand
TTTGGTTGTTTTTTGATATAAAACGGAGAAGACCCGCCAGAGTTTTTAAGGATATTTTGGAAAAATGGAGTGTTGACCCTAAAGAAAGTATTAAAGATAAGATTCACAGAAAAATTGAACCCATTACATCAGCCAAGTATAAAAATGAATTTTCTATTCGCAGGTTTGATATGGACTCAAATGAGCACGTAAATAATCTGCGATATCTACAATGGGCTATGGAATCAATACCTGAAAAGATCAGAGACCACTGCCATTTGCACACTATTGATGGGCACTTTGTTGGTGAGCCTCAATATGGACATACGGTTGAATCATTAGCCGAACCGAATAGTCAGGAAAAAACCTTTATTCATACCATAAGAGATATCGACAACGATCAGATCTGTTCGACTGCAAGAACCGTCTGGAAAAAACGTGGATGAATTGAGATTCTAAATTGTGAATGTTAAGAAAACAGTATCAGGTTGCAGCTAACCTAAAATTTAATTTAAAGAATAATTTTATTAAAACGGTATGATAACTCATAATCTTGGATATCCCCGAATTGGTGCTAAGCGAGAGCTTAAAAAAATCATTGAATCCTATTGGAAGGGCGACTCTGATAAATCAGAGCTGCTGAAATTGACGGCTGATCTTCGAGCCAAGCATTGGGAAAGGCAGAAAAGGGCGGGATTGGATCTCATACCTTCAAATGACTTTTCACTCTACGATCAGGTGTTAGATACAGCCATGCTGGTTGGGGCTATTCCTGATCGCTACAAAGAGCTTTTACAAGAAGAGGATGATACCGTTCACAGCTATCCTATTGACACCTATTTTGCAATGGCTCGTGGGCTTCAGGATGGAGGTCACGACATTTCTGCGATGGAGATGACGAAGTGGTTCAATACCAATTATCACTATATCGTGCCGGAATTTTCGGAAGATCAGCATTTTCAGTGCCTCTCAAGCAAGATTTTTGATGAATTTGCGGAGGCAAAAGCAGCCGGTTTTACTACTAAACCATCGCTCATAGGACCGGTAAGCTTTCTTTTGCTGGGAAAAGAGAAAAACAATACTGCTAATTTCCACCGTCTGGATCTGTTGGAAAAGTTGCTTCCGGTTTATCAAGAAATTTTGTCCCGTCTTGAAGGGATGGGCGCAGAGTGGGTTCAAATTGAAGAACCGTTTTTGTCGCTTGATATTACTGAAAAGACTCAAACGGCATACCGTACTGCTTATCGAAAGCTAAATGAAGGACGAGGTGAACTGAACCTACTTCTAACGACCTATTTCGAGGGCTTGGGAGATAATACCGAATTGACCTGCAGTCTGCCGGTTGAAGGACTGCATATCGATCTGGTGGAAGCCCCTGATCAGCTGGGTGATGTGCTGAACCATTTGCATAGTGAGACTGCACTATCTCTGGGATTAATCGACGGACGGAATATCTGGAAAGTTGATCTTGAGAAAGCAGCTGATGTTATTACACATGCTAAGGAATCTATTGGTAGTAATCGGCTGATGATTGCCCCCTCCAGCTCGCTGTTACACTGTCCGGTAAACCTAATGAACGAGACCGATGTTGCTGCACTTCCGTCAGATGTGAAACGCTGGATGGCCTTTGCCAATCAAAAACTTGATGAGTTGACGCTGTTGAAAAAAATGGCCGGAGATAAGCTCTTGAATGAAGATCGCATAGAAGTAGAGGCGCAGCAGGCCGTCCTTGCTGATAAGCGAAAATCGAAGCTGGTTCATAATTCTGATGTGCAACAGCGTATGGAGAAACTGAATGATGATATTCTGCATCGCGACAATTCCTATACAAAACGCAAAAAGGCACAGCGTAAGCATTTGGATTTACCTGAGCTTTTTCCAACGACAACGATTGGTTCTTTTCCCCAGACGGATGAAGTACGTCGCTGGCGGGCTGACTATCGCAAAGGAAAGATCAGCCAAAAAGAATATGAGCAGACAATTAAGAAAGCGATTGACGACCTGCTGGACCGACAGGAGGAGATTGGACTCGATATGCTGGTCCATGGAGAATTCGAAAGAAATGATATGGTGGAGTATTTTGGGCAGCATTTTGCCGGATTTGCATTTACACGCCACGGCTGGGTGCAAAGCTACGGTACACGGGCGGTCAAGCCACCTATTATTTATGGAGATGTTTCCCGTCCCAACCCAGTGACCGTTAAATGGTCGGCTTACGCCCAATCGCAAACAGATAAACCGGTTAAAGGGATGCTCACCGGACCGGTAACCATTTTACAATGGTCATTTGCACGCGACGATCAGTCACGGGAGAAGACGGCCAAACAGATTGCACTGGCTATTCGCGACGAAGTTTCTGATTTAGAATCTGCAGGTATTCAGGCCATTCAGATTGATGAGCCCGCCTTTCGCGAGGGGCTCCCGCTGCGCGTGGCCAGCCGTAATGCGTATTTGAATTGGGCCGTAGAATCTTTTCGGATTGCCTCTACCGTTGTTGGTAATCAAACACAGATTCATTCTCATATGTGCTACTCGGAATTTAACGATATTATTGAGCATATTGCCCGTCTTGATGCAGATGTAATATCGATGGAAACGTCTCGCTCCCGGATGGAGCTGTTGGACGCATTTACGGGTTTTGACTATCCCAACGAAATTGGTCCGGGCGTATACGATATTCATTCCCCGCGCGTACCATCTACTGAAGAGATGATTACCCTGCTGCACAAAGCCGCAGATGTACTGGAACCCGAGCAAATTTGGGTTAATCCTGACTGTGGACTCAAAACCCGGGGCTGGGAAGAAACCATTCCTTCGCTGGAAAATATGGTAGATGCAGCTCGCAAAATGAGAAAACGCTATGAAGTTAAAAGGGTAGAATAATGAACAAATTTTAGCTATAAAAATTCAAAGAGCATACTAACGCAATAATTCTAATAATAACAAATCAATCATATTATGAGTACTAACAACAAAACAATTTTCCCGCCGGCAACAGCTGAAAGCGCAAAAAAGAAAGCGGATTTAGCACCGGAGCAAATAAAAGCATGGCGCAACTTCAGTAAAGAAGTGTTTAAGGAGGGTGATCTCGATAAAAAGACTAAAGAGCTTATTGCGGTTGCTGTGGCGCATGTCACCCAATGTCCTTACTGTATTAAGGCCCATACCAAGGGTAGTAAAAGAGCCGGAGCTACAAACGAGGAAATAATGGAAGCGATATGGGTAGCAGCCGAAATGCGTGCGGGTGCCGCTTATGCCCACGCCGGTATAGCACTCGATGAAATGGAAAAGATGGATTAAATATTAATTTCCAGACCTGTCATGTTTTTAAAACCTGACAGGTCTTTATCACCTTAAATTTGGGATGAACTTCTGGTCACCACAGATACATTTTTTCCTCACGGCAATTCACATTTTTGCAGCCGTTTTTTGGCTGGGCTGGATGGTATTTATCTTTTTTATTCTGCGTCCCGTTGCTTCCCGCATTGACGGAGTGGATGTGTTCTCTTTTATGGTTCCCATTCGCCGGCGCGTTCGCAAAGTGGTCTTTTGGCTGATCCCCGTGATTTTACTTACCGGCCTGTATAATATGGGCTACCGGGGACTGCTTGACGGGCAGATGCTTTTTGAGACTTCGGTAGGCACGCGTATGCTTTGGAAACTGGGGGCCGCAGCAATGCTGTTTGGGATCTATTATTTTGCTCCCTTTGCGATGGGCGGGGAATTATGTAATGATGACCCGGAGGGCGGACACAAACCGCATCCGAAAGTAAAAAGGGTTGAGGTACTTATGCATTTAGTTGCTTTTTCAGCCGGATGTGTAGCTGCTTATTTAGGTATCACCATTGGAGGATAATATAAACAAAATGACAATTTACTATTATGAAGGAAAAGCTTTTAATAAAGAAGAAAGAGCGACTTAATTATCAGAAAGTAGCACCTAATGCTTTTAAGGGGCTGATAGAACTGGATAAATATGTGCAGGCATCCAATATCGGCGATAAATTATACGAATTGGTCAAAATGCGGGCCTCTCAAATAAATGGCTGCGCCTACTGCCTGGATATGCACAGCAAGGATGCCCGTGCCGGCGGCGAAACCGAACAGCGACTGTACGGGCTGAATGCCTGGCGTGAGACCCCTTTCTACAGCGAACGGGAACGTGCTGCATTGGCCTGGACCGAAGCGCTGACAGAAATTTCGATTAATGAGGTATCCGATGAGCTTTACGAAAGCGTCCGCGAGTATTTTGATGAGGAGGAGATGGTGGCCCTGACGATGCTGATTATTGCTATCAACGGGTGGAACCGGCTGGCTATCCCTTTTAGAACCGAGCCGGGCAGCTACAAGCCCGAGCTGGATAAATAGCAGGATCCATATGGCCTGATAAGTTAGGCGTGCATTAAAAGGCTCTTTGAACAATGGGAAAAGTAGAACAAAGTAAAAAATGGTCTTCATGGTTCTTGCGAATTGCCCTGGCAGCAGGCTTTTTGTCGGCTGTGGCGGATCGGCTGGGACTATGGGGTCCGCCTGGAGCTGCCGGCGTAGCCTGGGGGAATTGGGAGCTCTTCCTGGACTATGTGGCTTTACTTAATTGGTTTGTTCCAGCGTCCCTGATCCCCGCACTCGGTTGGATCGCAACCATAGCAGAAGTTGTCATTGCTGTTGGTTTATTGGTGGGGTGGAGGCTTCGCTGGTTTTCGGCAGCGGCGGGGCTGTTGCTGCTGCTATTTGCGCTGGCTATGACCTTTGCAAACGGGCTAAAAGCTCCGCTTGATGCGTCAGTTTATATTGCCTCGGCCGGAGCCTTTGTACTGGCTGTAATGGAAGCCCAATGACATATTAAAATTCTGGTTTACGATAAAGTGAATTGGAAACCAGGAACTATAAATTGAAGCGAAATTAATGAGAATCATAACTTTATCGCCGCACCCTTCGGCGGCACAAACTATCTAATAAAGACGCTTAATTGCGTTTTAACATTTTAAAGCAACCTATTATGAATGAATTACACACAACGACAAGCAATTTTCCTGTAACTGAAACCATCGATCGAATGATTGGAGCTATTGAAGAGGAAGGCTGGCACCTCTTTGCACGTATTGATCACGCCAAAGAGGCTCGGGAAAAGGAGCTTGAGCTACGTCCCACGGAGCTTATTCTCTTTGGAAATCCGGAGGTTGGCACCTTGCTGATGCAGGATCAGCAGGCTGCTGCTATCGACCTGCCAATGAAGGCGCTGGCATGGGAAGATGAAAGCGGACAAACCCAAATTGCCTGTAACGATGTGGCTTGGGTTAAAGAGCGTCACAAACTAACGGATGATGAAACTTTGGCAAATATTGATGATGTTATTACAAAAGTATGTAGCA
>DATGUX010000324.1:0-10118 GCA_035300985.1 Fodinibius sp. | reverse complement strand
ACTTTTGTGCTGTAGATAAAGTTTTTATCGCCCCGCGGCTCGTTCATGATCGGCATGCGCTTGGCATAATGGTTAATGCGCTGCTTGAAAGAAGGTTTTCCAAAGTCGAACTCATCACCCATATAAGGCATCGCAAAGGTTTCACCATAATTTTTCGTAAACTGGAAAAACTCTTCCTCTTTCTGGGGATCATCCGGATTTTCCCTGATGATATCCAAACGCTTATAGAGGCGGCGTATATCCTGCTCATTGCCCTCTATGAGGGTGGGCAGCAGCTGCATATAGCTTTGGGTAAATTCTTCGTCAAACTTTTTAACGCATCCAAAGTCAATGACGCCCAGCCTTCCGTCCTCTTTAAAGAAAAAGTTTCCCGGATGAGTATCCGCATGGATAAAGTTGCGTTGTTCTACCTGGTCATGAAAGAAGTCCCAGAGCAGCTGACCGAAATGGTTGCATTGCTTTTGCGCGGGGTCAGTTTCCAGAAATTCTTTTAAATGCTGTCCTTCCACAAAGGTCATCGTAAGCACTTTGCCAGAGGAAAGTTCTTCAATCCACTGGGGAGTAACGACATCACCGAAGGAGAAACGGTTGTAAAAGTATTCAATATATTTCCCTTCTTGCCGATAGTCGGTTTCTTCTATCAGCGTTGTTTCAACCTCCTCAAAGTAGTCGTCGAGGTTGGCTCCGCGCTTGGCCAGCCGTTTCACCAGTGATTTGGCAATAGCCATATCCGAGTGGATGGTATTTTGTACGTTGGGATACTGAATTTTAACGGCTACTTTTTGACCATTTTCAAGATAAGCCTCATGCACCTGACCAATGGATGCTGCGGCAATGGCCTCGGGATTGAAGCGGTCAAAGAGCTTCTCCGGATAGTCGCCCAGTTCTTTTTTGATGATAGAGCGCGCCAGGGCTTTATTAATAGGTGGTACGCTGTATTGCGCCTCGCTCATCACATCAGCAAACTCTTCCGGCAATACGCCCTCGTCCATGCTTAGGGATTGCGCAATCTTAAGAGCTGTACCGCGCAGCCGGGTAAATTCTTTAAAAACCTGGCGGGCATTGTCAGAGTGGAACTGGCGCTGTTCCTCTTGGCTTTCTTTTTTGCCGATTGATTTCTTCAGATATCGTTTGGCGTAATTGGTGCCTACTTTGAGACCTGTTTTGGCAAAGATCTTGCCGCGGTCGAATTTGGAGGATGGAAAGTCGTTGCTCATATATTATCGAATCTCAATTTTAGAAAAAAGCTGATTTATGATCGGAATTCTATCCAAAAACTCTTTCTTATTGGCATACAGAAACTTGGCCAGTTCAAAACCCTGGTCGGCCATAGTGTTATACATGAGTTCTTGTAAAAAATTGGTCAGTTTATCAGTAAGCTCCATGCTCAGCTCACGATCGGTACTGTCGTCGGCCAGCCAAAAATGAACCAGTTTAAGATACTTATGCTTTAAAAAGGTGTTAAAATAGCCATTTCTTATCATTTCGGAGCTGGCTGAAAGACGATCATCCTGCTCCAGAAAATCTTCAATCAGATATTCGATTTCTTTCTCAAAATCAGTTTTGCTGTAGGAACACAGGATAAGCTCTTTAAAAGTAGCCTGCACGAAAGCTTCTTTTTGGTGCAGCATATCGAAGCTGGTATAAGCAAAGTTAGAGAGTTTTTCGCTAAGCGTATAAGAGTCGAATTGCTCGATTTCTTCGATCATCATGCGATAGCGGTACACAAGCATGGTATAGTAGTACTGCAGGATCGCTTGCTTATTGGGAAAATAATCGAAGACTTCACCCGGATCTATCTCAGCGGCCTTGGCCACATCTCTGATATAAAACTGTCCCTCGGCCTCAACATACAGGTCCGTAGCGGACTCTGCGATAGCAAATTTTATCTCTGCAGTTTCCGGATCAAAAGTAGTCATTTTTTCAGTTATTAAGGATGAAAACTCACAATATGAGCAGATAGCTCAATCAACAATAGCATAGAATGCGATGATCCCATTGGCTACTTTATCTTGTCTTTTTTGTTGTGTGCTGCTTCAGCAACCAAAATACCGTATGAAAAATTCCAATAGCTTGTAGCTATTAGCCGTATTATTTAAAGAACGCAACGAAAGGCCTACTCATTGTATATTCAACTGTTTATTGGCTATACTGGTTTAGAAGGATGAATTAATCTCTATTATGATGAGACAAAATTTTAAAGCTCCTTGGGATTTAAAGCTCATTATTATCACGACTGCTCTGATACTTATTTTAGGAGGATTACTGTTTACCAATCCGGGGATTATTTCTACCGTTATCGTATTAGCCATTATTCTTGGCTGCGCGGCTTTTGGGGTTTATGGTTACAGCATTAAGGAGGAAAAACTTAAAATATTACGAATGGGATGGGCTAAGGAGATTGACCTGAAAGATATCACCAATGTCGATATGACCCCGCATGCGATGATTGGTTCCATTCGAAGATTTGGCATCGGAGGGCTGTTTGGTTATATCGGGTACTACAGAAATAGTATACTTGGCAGCTACAAAGCTTATGCTACTAATTCAGATAATACCGTCCTTATTGAAACAACCAATGATGGAAAGGTTGTGGTAACACCGGATGATGCCGCTGAGTTTATTGAGGCATTAACTAAGCGATTAGACAGTGCTGTTTGATCCCTGAAGAAGGAAAATAGCCGGCAGATAATTTTCCAAACCCTCCGCTGAAAAGAATAGTGAGATTGCCGACAGTGGTAGTCAAAGGTTATGAATGAGCTTCCTGCAGGGCAGATGCCGTCTGTTCCGCCTGCCACTGGTGGCGTCGCTGGTGGGCTGTGATGAGCAAGTATTGTTCATTCAGCTTAAGTTTGAGCAGGCGAATCATGGGATGGGGAATCTTGGTTCGGCCTAAATCTACATGATGGTTCCTGGCCTGTTGCAGCTGGTTGATATAGCGATTTTGAAGATCAATATATTCGTCTAAAAGCTCCATTCGGCTGTTTCCTGCCGATGGATCAGGTTTCATTGATGAAAAGGTTTTTAATTTAAAGGAATAAGGCGGTTCTAAAAAATGAGCAACCTTTTTCCATAGCCAGCGAGGAGGAAATCCCCTGGAAATGACGCTGCTTCTAACGGTTTGCTCCGGTAAAGACTGCACGGTATTATCATAATAGATATTCCCAAATGCAATCAAATGCCGAAAGCATTCGGCTGCGCTCCAGCGGCCTTTGGATGGAGCCTGGTGGAAACGGGGTTCTTCGGCTGATAGAATAAACTCCTCGGCCGCACCTTTCGCCTGTTCGAAGGAGTTAAGATACCAGCTGTAAGAATATTTTACAGGCATGATATTTTCCCATTTATCATTAGAATCAGGACTTAATATAGCATAATTATAAGTATGGAGCAGTAAAGAACACTATATATCACGGCCGTCAATAGCTTGATAGTCTTTATCGAGAGCTCTACAGAAAAAAGAATAAGCTGCCGCTGTGAAGTTTCCGGACAATCAGCAAACGTGCTGTTATTTAGCAATCCGCTTTTTTAGCTTGGTTATCCGCTGATAGGAACGATCTATTCTGTCTTTAGATATTTCGCCCTCCGTGACAAGTTCCGTGATAATTTGATGGACTTTAGGCACAATTTCAGCATCGTAGATGGCATTGTTGGAGAAGCAAAGCAGGTCCACTCCCGCATTAATAGCCTGCTCGATAACGGTACGCAGATTATATTCACGACGGATAGCACCCATCATCAGATCATCTGACCGAACTACACCATCAAAGTCCAGCGAATGGCGCAGGGTGTCGGCAATAACGGCCCGTGAAAGGGTGGCCGGCCAGGTAGAGTCCCATCGTGCATTAAAGATATGTGCAGTCATGATCATATCGGTTTTGCCCGAGTCGATGAGTGCACGATAGGGCTTCAGTTCCTTCTGTTGCCAGGTATGGGTGACATCCACAACCCCTTTATGAGAATCCTTCTCAGAGCTTCCGTGACCGGGGAAATGCTTTAATACTGTGAGTATATCATAGTCATGCAGCACGTCAATATATGTTGAAGCCTGCTTGATTACCGTCTTTGGGTTTGCTGAAAAGCTTCGTTCAATGCCGCCAATTACCGGATTTTCGGGATTAATATTTAAATCCACCACCGGAGCCAGATTCACGTTAATGCCAAGATCAGCCAGCGTTTGGGCCGTTTGCCGGGCATAGAAACGCGTGCTGTCCAGGTTGTTCAGTTCTCCCAAATACTGCGCTGATACCGATGCCGGAAAGCCGTATTTGGGTTTGAGACGTGCCACCTTTCCGCCTTCCTGATCGATAGCAATAAAAAGTGGGGTCGGGCTCAGCTGCTGGAGTTCTTGAACCAGTGCCTTAAGCTGTGTTTCCGACCGTATGTTGCGATAGGCGGTATCCTTGGGCATATCGTAGTCAAAAAGGGTAACGCCGCCCAGGTGGTACTCTTGGATATCGCGTTTAATGTGGGTACTCTCATCCACGCTCATTCCACGGAAACCAATGTTGATCATTTGTCCAATTTTGACATCCAGAGAAACCTTTTGATCGGTTTGGGTATCGGTTTTACTTTGGCTGCAGGCACTGCCTGCCAGCAGGCCGATAATCATTGGAAGCAGATATAATCGTTTCATTATTTCAGGTCAGATTTATTGGTGGTGATTAAACTATCCAGTACGGAAGGCAGATTGAAGGAGGGGCGCACATCATTATAACGCCTGATCCGGCCATTGGGATCGACTAAAATATAGAAGGGGATGCCGTTTCCGCGATAGCGGGAAAAGGTTGGCTGCCGGAAGCCTTCGCCGCCGTATAGCTGCGGCCAGGGGTTTTGGAATTGGCGGATTGACTGCCTCCAGCGCAGACTGTCTTTTTCGATGGAGATAGCCAAAATTTCGAAATCACGACGGCTATAGCGCTCATATAGCTTTTTCATATGAGGAAACTCATTAAGGCAGGGGATACACCAGCTGGCCCAGAAATCGAGTAACACATACTTGCCCCGGTAATCTTTAAGCCGAACAATCTCTCCCTGAGCATTGGGAAGGGCGAAGGGGATTGCCGGTTGCCCGGGAGAAACCTTCTTTAATTCATCATACAATGTTTTTAGAAAAGAAGTATAGGCCGGGAAGTCGCTATACTTTTCCAGAAACCTGCGATAACCGGGCTCGGCTACCTTCAACGGCATCTCGCCGATGCGCTCGGCAATTAAAAACATCCTGGCATAGGCTTGGGCCGCCCGTTCTTCAATATGCTGAAGCACCGAAGTGCGGGCAGAGTCGAGGGTTTCGTAACCCAGCCTTTTCACATCATACTGCATCAGATCCTGTCCCACCTTTGCCTCCAGGCTGTCGGCTACGCCAAAGGTATTGGCGTAAGCGTTGGTAAAGTCACGGATACCCGCTCGCTGGGCATGGAGCACCTTGGAAGTGAAGAAATTAAGCATTTTGGCATCTCTGATAATTGCTTGCCGCTCTTTCTCGGCCGCTAAATCTGATCCGCCGGACTGATACTTTATCTGTTCCAGGTGTTTGACCAAATATTCTCCTATTGTTTGATAATAGATTGGGGCGAAAGGGGTGTCCTGGAAGTGCTCTTTGGCCAAGGTCATCCGTTGCTTATATAGCTGAATGACGCGGGTGGATTCACCTTTGCGAAAAGTAGGGAGCTGCTGTTCAATCTCCGTAATTAGTGGCTGCACTTGCTTACGATAAGCGATATAAGCCTCATTCCAGGCTTCCTGATACCCTTTCACCCCGAGAGAATCAGGGAAATCGGCACGCTGAAGGCTGATCGTTAACGATTGCCCGGGTTTCAGCAGCAACGGATAGGATTGATCATTGATATGCACGCGGGCCAGTTGCATGGAATCTATCGAAAGGCCCAGGCTAAAACGACCTTTTCCATCAGGCTGAAGGGGATGTCTGATCTTATCAGAATATTTATAATGCAACGGCTGTTGGCTAATATAGATATCAGCTGATCCCACATAATCGATGGTTCCTGACAGTGTTGTCTGATCCTCCGATTGGCAGGCAGTTATCATGCTGAAAGAAAATATCACAAAAATAATCCGATAGAGGGAAATCATGAACCTTAGGTAGTAATTATGTGTATTCCGGTAAGCTACTATGGTATACAAATGAGTTATTAGATCTAAGCTGTTGGAATATAACTGAGATTAAAGAATAGTTTTAGCTTTTTTGTAACAAATACCTTTTTATTCCCTCTTGTTAATAGGAGGAGGTAATAAAAGCCCCTCTCAAAACAATACTTTTACTGAATAGGTTTTTCGGATTTCTATTTATCAGAATACCTTCTAATTTAATACTATGAGTGAGCTAAATAATGAGCGGGAAATAAAGCAAGAGATCGAACGATACGTCAATGGTCAGCTGACGCCTCGTGAGGTTGATAACCTTTGGGAAGTATTCCTCCGGGACGGAGAGTATCTGGAGTATATGAAAAGCGTTGCCAATCTTAAGGGTATATCCCAGAAGCACCGCACGGATGAGAAAGTTAAGACAACGTATAGTAGTTACCTGTCTTATGCGGCAGCGGCCGTCATTGCTTTGCTGTTGGCTGTCTGGGGTGTTATGAACATAACGATGCAGCCCGACCAGGTGATAGCGCCTATAGACAATGTAGAACTTCAATACTACCGATCGGCAGATGGCAGCCTTATACCGGGCGAAAATCAGATTATTCGCAATGCGATAACCTTTGCAAATGATGGTAATATAACCAAGGCCGTCACTTTATTAGAGCAGCAGCTGCAAAAAACGGAAGATATCAAAGAGAAAGCCCGAATCAATATAACCTTAGGTTCCCTGATGTATAACCATGAGCAATACGCTAAGGCGATTGATTATTTTGGCCGAGTCATTGAAAAGAAAAAACAGCAGCCCGGGCTTGATGTGCTAATGCTGGAGAAAGCTTACTGGTATCGCGGAAATGCCTATCTGCGAATAGAAGGTATAGCTAAAGCTGAGCGTGATATAAAGCGTGCCTATGATTATAACGGGGCTTACCGCAGAGTGGCCGGGCACTATCTCGAGGCCTTCCCAAAATAGCTGACAGCGAACTCAACAACGATTTTATTCCCTGAAAAGTAGTATCTTCTCTTCCTTAAGGAAGGAGAGTATAACAAAGAGTAGAAAATAGGCCATAAATACCCCAGCCACGGCCAGGTTCATTGTTCGGTTAGGATGGACGATTGGGCTGCTGTCTCCGATCAGCATATAAGGTCCCCAGTAGTGGGGATTGGCATTTTGTGTCGCCAGAAAATATTCTTTGGTATCACGTATGGCATCTGCTTTCGACTTTCCGCTGTTGAGCTGTTCATAAAAATAGATGGCAAATTCGGAAGCCAGCATATCATTGACCGACCAGGTGTTAAGCACCAGCGAACCGGCCCCGGCATATTGCAGCGCCCGGCTGAATCCCATAATACCTGTCCCCTGAATATAAGGTCCCGAGGCTGACTGGCAGGAATTAAGCATGATCATTCCGTTATTCAGGTTGAGCTCAAAAAGTTCATAAGCAAAAAGACGGTTGCTAAAAGTGCTGTCATGCTGCTGGCCTCCATTACTCAGGTAAATAGACGAAAAGAGGGGATTGCGTTCGGATATCTCACTGTGCGTGGCCAGATGGAGAATGCGACTTTTGGGAGCCGTTGCTATGAAGGATGATTTCCGGGCAGAGCGGCCGCTGAATGTTTTTCGGTCGGTCAGTTCCGTCAGTTTGTCTTTTATACTCTCCACTTCTTTGCGGGCAAAGGGCAGGGGCACCAGATTTTCATTATTATATCCTTCGAATTTGGATACGCCATAGCCGCTAAAGCTCCATTGGTAGTCGGATGGAGCCTTATTTTCTTCAGTAACACTAAAATCATTGAGGGAGGTCAGATAGCGGGTAGTATATTTTTCTATAAAATAACGGGTGGATCCATAACTGTAGCTTTGGGCCGGCTTTTCCATGGGAAGAACATCCATGGGCAGCTGATAGAGATAGCTGTCGGGGATGATGGTAATGGTTGCAATACGATCCGGTATGCTTTTAAGCTCCAGCAGTTCGGTTATTGAATAGAGTGCATTTAAATCGGTTTCTTGGTTGGCAAGCTGCTCGGTAGAGGTCGAAAAAAGATCGCGGATACCATCGCTGAGGGCAATCTTTTTGATGGATACATCGGAGCGACTGATCCTTGCAATATAGTAGGTATCTTTGAGTTCGGTGACGTGCAGTACCAGCTCTCGCCCTGTCAGCTGTGACTGAACCTCCGAAACCGGAAGGGGTTGGGCGTCAGCCTGGTCTGATATTTTTCGGTCCAGCGTTCTTTTCTCCAGTTCCAGTTCATTGATCTCCTGCCGGACGGCAAACTTTTCATCCTCGGAAACAGCAAGAAACTGCTTGCGCTTTTGGTCGAGCCGGTCTGTAATGTTTTTGTAGCGAGTCAGCTCCGATTCGTTTAGCTGGCGAGCTTTTACCAGCGAGCTTTGGTAGATTGATGCATCGTTGATGGTTTTAAGTCGGTCCAAGAGGGCGACGGCTGCTTTCGGCCGGTTATTTTGCAGATAGATGGATACCGTCAGATCAAAGGCATCAAGGTATTCATCAGCTACCTGCCAATAGCCGGTTTTTAGGTCAGTACTGCTTTTGGCCCGCTTGACGATTTGGTCGATGGCGGGACGAAGAATATCCAGCGCTTCTGCGGAGCGGCTGGTTCGATTCAGATAATTCGCCTTTACCGTATTGGCCTTGACCACCTGGTTGAAGTCGAGCTGATTGAGCTCAAAAGCTTCAAAGGCATCGATCATTGCCTTGGCTTTAGCCTCTTGCTCTATTTCCAGGTAGATCAGAGCTTTATTGACCAGTGCGTCAATATAGACCGGGTTGGACTTTTGCGGCGCAAGCGCAAGAATACGATCATGTAGGGCAAGTGCTTGATCAAAATTATGCTGCTGCTCGTAAGCTTTAGCTTGCTCATTGAGCAGGTAAATAAACTGTCTGGAGTCATTTTTAGGATCTAAGGCTGCTTGGGCCTTTTGATAATATCGGTGGGCTTTTTCGTAATCCTTGGTGAACCTTTTGTGGAAAAAGCCAAAAAAAGTATAGACTTTGCCTAAATCTGAGTTGCTGTCCAGACTTAGTGCGATTTCTTTCGCCTTTTCTAAATAGGATAGAGCATTCTTTCGATTTTTTGACCGTTGATAATAGACAAAAAGATTGATATAGATATCCAGCTGATGTTGTAAGTTCTCTTGCTCTTGGGCCGTCTCAAGTGCCTGGAATTGCAGGTCCAGGTACTGGTCATAATCTCCCAGCTTGAGATAGGTGATGCCCAAATTATTATATAAGGAAGAACGGTTGATGGAAATATCTTTAGCGTTCGCTTCTTTGAGTACTTGGGTATATACCTCCTTTGCTTTATGAAGCTTTCCGATACTGTATAAATAGACACCATACAGTTTTTTAATACTAAGCTCGCTCTCGTCGTCATTTAAATATCTTGACAAAGGAAGTAAGATATTACGGGTAAGGGCCAAATTTTTATCATAATATCCTAACCTATATACAGAATAATCAAGATATCGAAAGAGGCGCAATTTTAAAGCAGAGTTAGGAAAAAATTGGCTTGATGATATCGAGTGGTAAAGTTCATCTTCTAAATCATACTGGTAAGTCTGATATGAAAATTGCAGGTGAGTAAACTTCGAAAGCTTCAATCGGCTGTATGCGGCAGTATCGTTCCAATTTTTAACGACCTTTTCCAGATAACTTTCAGAAAAGAAATCTTTAAAATTTTTGTCAGAAATCAGAAAAAAGTGGGGGAGCTGGAATGATTTTAATGTCAACATCTGATCACTGACAGTATTATGTTGAATAATTGCTTTGCTTAATTCTTTGTAATCGACCTTATCATTGGCCGGCAGAAAGTATCGGGTAAGAAATTTTTGTAACAGGTCCTCTTTTTGTGGCAGATCGGTAAGCAGAAGGGCGATAAGCAGGTCGGGCGATCCCGTTTTAAAGACTACCCGCTTAAGCTGTTGAGACATATTGTCGGCGATGTTAGCAAATAGCGACAGAGGACCGGAGGTTATACCTTTTATTTGTATGCGA
>DATGUX010000323.1:0-4665 GCA_035300985.1 Fodinibius sp. | reverse complement strand
TTTAATTCGATGTTATTTACGCATGATAGATGGCTTTGCTCGAAGAGGTTGACTGGCCACCGAGGGGGCGAAGAATAAAGAACTATTAGCCAAATAAGGTTTGAAAAACGATCATCAGCCCGACCGAGACGGTTACGGCTGCAGCTACCGTCGAGGCACTGGTTTCCTTGGGAGCATCGGGTATTAGTTCGGCAAAGAGCATCCATATCATAGCACCGCCGGCAAAGCCGAGACCCATGGGAAGATAGGTGCGAAAGATTTCAACAAACAGATAGGGCGGTACGGCCATCAGCAGCTGCGGGAGGCTGGATAAAATGCCCCACAGGTCGCTTTGGTCGGTGTTGTACCGCGCGGAATAAGTACCAACATATAGCTAATCCTTCGGGAAATACGGTGTATTTATAACATGATTGCCCGAAAGGCGCCCGGAGAAGCAGAAACAGAGCGTTTTAAAAAAGTACTGAAGTTGGAGGGGAGGACTAAAACCAAACACATACCAATATTGGCAACGTTTTTGGAGGTATATATGAGTTGTCGTTTTGGCCTCAATAGTTATAGCTTCATCCAATACTTTGCTGGCCGTTTGATCGGTAATGGACTTCCATGCTTCGCTGAGATGCATGGGCGTCATATAAAGTTGAGGGGCATAACCTCTGACTAAATGGTGATCGTGTTTGTGCAGATGTGTTGTTTTAATCTGCTACTTTATCCGGCCGATCTTAAAGATGTTGTCTGAGGATATTTTGCTCAGTGGGAATGCCCGTTTGCACAATCTTTACCTTAATACCTTTTCGTTTAAAAACGAAAAGCTAAAAAGGAATCACTTCTAAATCTGTGCAGATTAAATGATAATCGTTTAAATGTGAAATTATGCATATTCCTCAAGGTAGGCATAGACTTATAGAAGCGCTGGTTCGCTGGTATTATTGTTTCATTTGGCATAAACCATTTCCAATATATGTAAGGGCCAAGCAGGATCTAATGCTGGAAACTCCTTTTCTATACATCATAGAGCACAAATGCGACTTACCAAAAAATTATTTGAAGAACTGGAATTCAATATCACTGGGCATAAAATGTATGCCTTTAAAGTTATCAGTCTTCGCTTTAATTTGATGTTCAGTCTTGGCTGGTACTACAAGTGCTTCCCCTTGTTTTAGCTGTTTGTCTTCTCCATCTATTTTAAAGATGCATTCGCCTTCCTGTATAAAAAGAATTGATTCGACATTGGCCAGGTGTTTTGGCAACAAATCGCCCGCATTTGCCTGCATTTGTTTAGCTAATAAATTGGAACCAGAAGCGAGGGTTTTAACTTTGGGTTTGGTTATTTTTTCCATTTTTGGAAGATTTTTTCATTAATGATTCTTATTAGTATTTAACCTGGGTTATTCACCCCGAATTCTCATCTAAATCTGACAGATTTCTATAAAGTTGAGGTATCTGTTACAGCCCAATTACTTAAAATATCAAAAAAATAAGGAAGAGTTGCGCTGAGCCTTCATGAATCTTATGCTCCATTTTGCAGCCTGTATAAAGCTGATGTCTTTAAAACCAGCATTTTTGGTGATGGAGGCGAGGTCATTATGGTCAAAAATTTTGTGCACAAGATCTGCATCGTAGCCGGGAAATGAATCATCTTCATCAAGCTCAAGGTCCGCCAGGCACAGGAAACCGCCATCACCCAGCAGTTCATAGAACTTACCGAGTAGTTGACGCACTCCGCGGGTATGGTGCAATGGGAGCATGGTATAGATAAGATTGAACTGATCGCTGGGAAGTGGATCCTCAAGTAAATTAAGGCTGGCTGCCCTCATATTTTCAATAGAGTGACTGCTTATTTTGTCATTCAAAACTTTCAGCATGTCTTCAGAATTAGCGGCAAGAGTAGCAGATCCAATATCATCATGCAGCTCAAAGCTGAGAAGTCTGGTGCCTGTTCCATACCCAAAAGAAGAAGTTTCTGCAGATAATGGCGCAGCTGAGCGAATAAGATTGCCCACATCCGCTGCCCGCTCCCGGTTCCGGGGCGTGTCCCACTCTTTGGCCGTCTCATTAAATTGCGACATACAACTTTGGCTTAAAATTTATATTCAGATAGTTAACAACAACTTTAAGCCTCATTTTATTCCTGGAACGCTAAAACTGTATGGCTTAGAACTTTTTATCTCTTAATTGATCCAGCTCATTTTAGTGCGGGCCGGCCTTCATTACATTAGTCACAGAACGAAATAAGAGCAATAAATTATCATCCGATAAAAAAAACAAAGAGGTAACGATTATGGAAACGCTGACTAAAACAATCCTTCGAAGCGACGAGCTAAGCTGTCCGTCATGCATAAGCAATATCGAATCAAACCTGAATAATATGGAAGGCATAGCAGAAGCCACCGTGCACTTCAGCACGGGTCGAATTGAGGTAGCCTACGATGCCGATTTGGTTTCCGAGCAGGATCTGGTGGAAGCTGTACGGCAGTCGGGCTACGAATCCTATGTGTCCGCATTCTAACGAAATCAAACCTGCCAGGTCTTTAAAACCTGACAGGTTTTTATAATAAGAAACTGAGGTACCTACTATGAAGTCCCCAATTCACTATTTCAAAAGAATCATTAACCCGGCGAATCGGAAGACGACCCTGTTAATTGCAGCCGGCTCACTAATAATCCTTGGATGGGCCGCCATTTGGCTGGGAGACCTTCCCTTGGTGTTTAACGGAGCCATGATCGCAGCCACGCTGCTGGCCGGTTCCGATATCGGTCAGCGAGCCTGGCGGGGATTGATGAACAAGCATACCAATATTGATTTGCTGGTGAGTATTGCCGCCATCGGCGGGTTGGCTATTGGCGTTTACTGGGAGTCGGCGGCCGTAACCTTTCTCTTTCTGCTGGGCGGCTGGCTGGAAGCGCGGACGCTCAGTAAAACCCGGAGTACGCTCAAGGAGCTTATCAACCTGGCGCCCGATACCGCTATCGTGGTAGCGGATGAAGAGGAAAATGAAATCCCCGCCCGTAAGGTTGAACCGGAGGCACTGGTGCTGGTGAAACCGGGCAGTAAAATACCGGTAGACGGTTTCGTTGAGTCGGGTCGAACCACAGTAGACGAGAGCGCGGTGACGGGAGAGCCGGTGCCGGCCGAAAAGCGGGAAGGCGCAGAGGTATATGCCGGTACTATCAACCAAAACGGGCGCATTTATGTGCGTGCCGGGCGCGCCGGAGCCGATACTACGCTGGCCAAAATTATTCGCCGGGTGGAAGAGGCTCAAGAGGAAAAGGCACCTACGCAGCGCTTCATTGAACGTTTTGCCCGTTGGTACACGCCGGGTATTGTGGGATTAAGTGTCGTTTCGTATCTGTTTACCTGGAATCTGGAGCTGGCGCTGACCCTGTTGGTCATTGGTTGTCCCGGAGCGCTCGTTATTTCTACGCCCATTTCCATCATATCGGGAATAGGACGTGCGGCTCAAAAGGGCATGCTGATCAAAGGCGGCGAGTACCTGGAGAATGCCGGCAAAATTTCAGCCGTTGCGATGGATAAAACCGGCACGCTGACCGAGGGCAAACCACAGATAACTGACTTGTTTATTCTGCAGCCGGTAGCTGTTACAGCAGGAGATTTATCGCTCGATGAAGCGGAGGTAGATATTCTGAATCATCAGTTATATAATGATCAGAACGGACAGTCTTTAGAAGAGCCGATGCGCGATCTGCTTTACTGGACCGGTATTGCCGAGTCGGCTTCCGAACATCCGCTGGCGCAGGCTGTGCTGCAGAAATCCCGGGAAATAAGTACCATTCCGGAGGCTGAACATTTCGAAGCGCACACTGGATTAGGTGTTGAAGCCACTTATAATACGAATCGGATATTAGTTGGCAGTCCTGATTTTATCAGCTGGAAAAATATATTTATTCCGGATAAGGCAGCGTTGAAAATAGAGAGCCTTGCTAAAAGGGGCCGTACCATCGTACTGACGGCATTGAACGGCCACCTGCTGGGCGGCATCGGCATTTCCGATCGTATCCGTCCCGAAGCGGCGGATATGGTCCGGCGACTAAAAGAAAATGGCATCAAAGAGATTGTTATGCTTACCGGAGACAACAAAGAAACGGCCCGCGCTATTGCCAAAGAGGCCGGTATTAGTAGCATCCATGCCGGTATGCTGCCGGAAGACAAAACAAGCATCATTAAAAAATTGCAAGACCAAGGGCATGAAGTAGCCATGGTAGGGGACGGCATCAACGATGCCCCGGCGCTGGCTACCGCTGATATTGGCATTGCTATGGGCGCGGCAGGCACCGATGTTGCGATCGAAACGGCTGATATTGCGCTGATGGCCGATGAGCTGATGAAAATTCCCGAAGCACTCCGCCTGTCGAAAAAGACGCTGAGTAATATCCGCCAGAATGTGGTGATTGCGCTGGTTACCGTTGCTGCTTTGCTTGCGGGCGTATTTGCCGGATCGGTACATATGGCGGCCGGTATGTTGATCCATGAATTATCGGTAATGATTGTGATCATCAACGGCATGCGCCTGCGGTGGCTTTAATTAAAAATTGAGTTTATCGCCTTTAAAACCATGTAGAAGGATAAATAACAAAAAAAGACAAATTACTCTTAAATCTTTATATTATCTTCACATTTCACTTGTAGGTTCAGGTAGCGATAAAAGT
>DATGUX010000322.1:0-9387 GCA_035300985.1 Fodinibius sp. | reverse complement strand
TTTGTTTATTTTTTATCGGAGTGGCCGGAACAACATCGGCACAAGTCAAACAGGATCTTAAAATTGGCTATGTGGATCCACAGGCTATCTTAACCAAGATGCCTGAAATGAAAGCTGTGCAGCAGCGCCTGCAAAATTATATGGAAGAAAAGCGGGGAGAACTGACCTCTAAACGAGAAAACTATCAGCAGCAAGTAGCGGAGTACCAGCAGAAAGAATCGGTTATCTCTGATGACGCCAAGAAAAAGGAAGAAGAGCGCCTGGGTGAACTTGGGGCCGAGCTGCAGGAGTATCAGAGCAAGCTGCAACAAGAAGTACAGGAAAAACAGCAAGAGCTTATTGGACCACTTCTCGATCAGATAGATACAGCCATAGGGGAGGTGGCCAGCGATATGCAGCTGACCTATGTGCTTAATACTACCACCAGTAATGGGGATGTGATTATACTCTATGCTTCTGATGAAGCCCAGCAAAAGTATGATATCACCGACCAGGTGATGGAACAGCTGAATATGTAGTATCCTTTTTACTTTTCGCCTCTCTTCAAGGGTAGTCCGCTAACGGCTGCCCTTTTTCATTGCAATGGTTTTCTTTATTCAGGATAATTCGGGTTAGCACGCTTAATAGAAATAATTTTATTATATGAAACAATCGTCTTCCGGCAGTGAAAGAACCGATCGGATTCATTTTGAACGGATGCTTTGGGAAGAGGGCTATTCTCGAATTATGGGGCTGGACGAGGTGGGCAGGGGATGCCTGGCCGGGCCGGTGGTAGCGGCGGGAGTGATTTTTGAACCCGGTTCATTTGAAGAAGATATCCGCGACAGCAAGGCCCTCTCACTGGATGACCGCCTTAGATTGAGTGAAAAGATCAAAAATATATCTTCCTGCTGGACCGTACAGTGGTGTATGCCAGATGAAATTGATGAGCTAAATATTTTACATGCTTCAATAGAGGCAATGAAAAAGTGCGCCGAACAGTCCGAAGTCCATCCAGACTATTTACTGGTGGATGGTAATCGGTTCAGTCCCGGAGTGTGTCCGCATAAATGCATTGTGAAAGGGGATGACCGGTCGATGAGCATAGCGGCTGCCTCAATCATAGCCAAGGTCTATCGCGATAAGTGGATGCACCGACTGCACGAACAATATCCCTATTACAGTTGGAATACGAATGTGGGATATCCGACCGCTGACCACTACAGGGGGCTGGAGAAGTATGGTGCTACCAAGTATCATCGCCGGAGCTTTAATTTGCGTACCGATAAGGTGATAGGTAGTAAATAGAGGGTTCAGATTAGTCGTTTGAGGGTGTCTCTGTCATCTGATGATAGGAAGCTTGGATAAAGCTTATTAACCATTTACCAGCCAGGAGCCCATTCCGTGCTCAAACAGAGCGATAGTTTAAGGCCGGCAACAAGAAGAATAAAGAAGCAGGGCTCATCTTACCGGTAGATGCTAAATTTACGCTTGTAGAAATCCAGGTTCAGGCAGATCGCAAACATCAGCGTATTTGTTATTAACGCAGATCCCCCATAACTGATAAAGGGGAGGGGAACCCCAATAATGGGTATTAACGCTGTTGCCGATCCAATATTAATAAAAAAGTGTACGGCATACATCGCCGTTACACCTACAAAAACCAGCTGGGCAAAGGGGTGTTTATGAAGTGCTGCAGCCCGCAACAAAGCCAGCACAAATCCCAGCATCAGTAATACGACAACCGTGGTGCCAATAAAGCCAAACTCTTCGCCGATAACGGCAATGATAAAGTCGGTCCATTGCTCAGGAAGAAACCGCAGCTGCGTTTGTGTGCCCTCCATATATCCTTTTCCGTAGAGCCCGCCGGAACCGATGGCGGTTTTAGCCTGAATGATATTCCAACCGGTACCCTGGGGATCGAAAGAAGGATCAGTAAAGGCTTGGATACGTGCTCGCTGGTGGGGCTGTAAGACCTGAAATAATGCCACTTGTATACCTATTACTAAAAGAATACCGGTAACGAAAGAGGTGAATGTGAGCCAGGTTCCCCGCTGGAGAACAAATACCAGTAGGCTTATTATAACAGCAGCCAACAATCCCCAATACCAGCCGATGATGCTCATATAGCCAATAATTGCCGGTGATATGATAAAGAGAGATACCCCATAGGGCAGTCCCGACCAAAACAGAACAACCGGGATGAGGCTTAAAAAGATAATAGCAGAGCCGGTATCATTCTGTAGCAGCACCAGAACGGCCGGAACAAGAATAATTAGAACGGTTGTCAGGGCTGTTTTAAAGTTTTCAGTGGAAATATTGCGCCTGCTGGTCAAATAGTTGGCTACTGCAAGGATCGTTGCAATCTTCATCAATTCACTGGTCTGCAGATTTACGGGTCCAATATCAAGCCAGCTTTTTGCGCCATTAACTTCCTTGCCTACAAGCAGGGTGAGCACCATTAGGGCAAGCCCCAGCAGATAAAAAATATAGGACCCTTCCTGGAAACTACGTGGGTTAATATACTGAAACCCTACCAAGACGATCACAGCTATGCCGAAAGAGATCAGCTGCTTATAGAAATTTATCTGGATATAACTGGGTAAGAACTTAGAAACAGGTCCTTGCGTTGCGCTATAGATAGCAATCAGTCCGGTTGCAATGAGCCCGAGCCAAAGTGCTACAAGCGTCCAGTTGTAGTTCCTTAATTTGACTATATCAGCCATTCCGGGATTTATATTTAAAGTTTTTCACATAGTTGTACACTCGGGAGCGGTTAATCTCTCGGGTGAGATATTTTTCAATCATC
Organism: Fodinibius sp.; assembly: GCA_035300985.1. Lineage (GTDB taxonomy): Bacteria > Bacteroidota > Rhodothermia > Balneolales > Balneolaceae > Fodinibius. The sequence continues at coordinate 6,599 of DATGUX010000322.1, read as the reverse complement.
AATGAAGCGACAGGGGCCGCAGAAATTGAACCGTAGCCTCCATTTTCTATCAAAACGGCAACAGCAATCTTGGGATCATCCACCGGGGCAAAGGCGATGAACCAGCCGTGGTCTTCTCCATGGGGATTTTGAGAAGTCCCGGTTTTGCCGGCTATCTTTATGCTGTCCATGTCGGCATAATATCGCCCGCTTCCGTACTTAACCACCCGGCGCATGCCATCTTTTATAACTTCAATTTCTTTGCTGTCAATCCAGCTTATTTTGCTTGTATCTGCGTTTGGATAGATTACCCTGCCGTTACTTTTTTTGATAGCATGAACAAGATGAGGGCTAACCCGGTAACCGCCATTGCCGATTTGTGCTGCAACCTTGGCCATTTGAACAGGAGTAGTGGCCATAAATCCCTGACCAACTCCTAAGCTTATTTGATCACCGAGCCCCCATGTTCCTTCTCCAAGCACATTATTTAAATAGCTGCTGTCTGGTAATATGCCGGAGACCTCGGAGGGAAGATCGATGCCCGTAGGCTTGCCCAGCCCGAAAGAGGCCGCCAGCTCATGCCAGCGATCAATGCTGTGAGAGTGAACAATCTTATCCATCAGCCAAAAGAAAAAGGTGTTGCTGGATTCCTGAATGGCTTTACCGAGGTCATAGTGTCCCGGATCGGCCAGATCGTTGTACCGGCGACCGCGTGAGTAGTAGCCCGGATTATAAATAGTTGTTTTAGGCGTGATCACTCCCAATTCCAGTCCCATAAGTCCCATCAAAGGCTTGAAGGTAGAACCCGGAGGTTGCTTGCTGGAAACAGCCCGGTTGTACAGCGGATTGTCCGGATCGGTGTTGATTTGCACCCAGTAATCGGAATCTACGCGCCCCGAAAGGCGGCGAATATCAAATTGGGGTGCGCTTACAATACTGAGGATACCGCCGGTCTGTGGATTTATAGCTACGGCGGCTCCCCGTTTGCCTTCCATCAGATCTTCTGCAAGTAACTGAAGCTCTGTATCGAGGGTAGTCTGCAGGTTGGCTCCCTTTTGCGGGGCTTCATCAATGGCCCCATCCTGATAAGAGCCCAGGCTCTGTCCCATTGCGTTAACGAGGATATAATCAGTTCCGTACGCTCCTTTGAGCTCCGATTCATACTCCTTTTCAAGTCCCGTTTTTCCTATCCGGTCGCCCAGGTGATAGCTCTCTTGTTTCAAATATTCTTCTCTTGAGATCTCGCGAAGATAACCTAAGGTGTGTGAGGCCTGTAGGCTGTCGACCGGATAATGCCGCTTGCTTTCAATTTGATGGCCTATACCCGGCAATTGCCAGATATTCTCTTGAATCTTCGAGAAGGTTTCAAAATCAATTTCGGTATAAAAACGCGAGGCCCGATGCCAGGAATATGCGCGGGCTTCTTCCACTTGTTTTTTTACTTCAGCAACAGGGATACCAAGAATACCGGCTAAAATAGGAGTGTTGCTGGTATCATAGCTTGATGGAGTTATAGTAAGCGAATAGATTGGTTTATTATCTACCAGAAGCTCTCCGTAGCGATCATAAATAAGGCCCCGAGCGGGGTTTACTGTTTGTTGGCGCAGGGCATTTTGTCGGCTCAGTGGCTTATAGGTATCGTATTCGAGTATTTGCAGCTGAAATAAACGGCCCAGAATGATAAGACCCAGAAAGATGATAATGGTCTGGAAGATCCGTATGGATATTTGTGTACGCTTTTTTTTATTGTGCTGCATAGTTTTCATTTTTGGACTCTGAACAGATAAATAAAACTTGCACAAAGGGCGGTATATAAGCTGTTGCCTATAAGATGCCGCCAAAATAAGGCTTCTCCCGAGTAGTGAAGAAGAGAAATATTAAGTCCCTGGAAAATAAGATTGTGTAAAACAGCCACGGCCAGCACGGTCAGAGACACCTGACCGATAGACAAGCGTATTTTTTGGCTTTGAGGAACGAAACGGCTGGCAAGATATACCGTCAACGTTTTTGTAAACATATTCAATCCCCACAAATCCAGAAAAAAATCTTGCCCAATGCCCAGCAGACCCGCCATAAGAAGACTGACCGTTCGGTTCTTCCTGCCCATTAACCAGACCAGAAAAATGAGCACCAAGTCAGGTTGGATACTCCAAATATCTAAATGGCGGAAAACAATGACCTGCAGTAATAGTGCGCCTATGCCCAGACCAATATTTTTAGTTTGTTCTCCACTCATTGCAGAGCCTCTTTATACTCCTCATCAAGCTTTGTTCTGGCTGTATCAGGTTTCGATTTTACTATAAAGCCGGCTCCTATGCTATATAAATCAACAAAAGGTGTAAGGAATATTTTTTGTGTTTCTTTACCCTCCTGTGGAACTGTTCGGCTGACGGTGCCAATAGGGAGGTTCGCGGGAAATTGGTTGCTGTAACCAGAGGTAACAACCACTTCTCCGGAATCCACATCTACCGTTTGAGGCACGTGGTTTAGTTGTAGTTCATTAATCAATTTTTCGCTCCAGGATACGATACCAAAGGCATTTGAATGTTGTAGTTTGGCACTCACCTTAAAAAGAGTACTATACAGAGGCATAACCTGGGAATAGTTTTGGCTTGTGATGATAACTTTACCTGCCAGGCCTTCGGCGCCCATCAGGGGCATGCCTTCCTGGATGCCGTTTTCTTTGCCCGCATCCACGGTAAGAAGATTAAAAGTCTGGTTGAGCTCTTTACCTACTATCTGTACCGGATAAAGGCTTAAGGTACTGTTGCGTCCGAATTCCAATAGATTCCGCAACCGTTTATTTTCTTGCTCGGCCGAACGAAGCCGGTTGAGTTCATCCAGCAGCAATACGTTTTGCTTACGAAGATCGGTATTTGTTTTCAGGGCCTGCCGGTAGACCCTCAGGTTAGAGAGCGGCTCTTCTAAGTAGCTGAAAACGGTGACCGATGCCCTGCGCATATTATCCAGGGCACCCTGGCTGCGACTGATCATAAGACCGGCCGCTACAATGAGAAGTATTGCAGTAAGTATATGATCTTTTATATGAGCTATACCCGGAAAAGGTAGTTGCATTCACCCGGTTGTCACTTAAGAAATTACGGTTCGGTAGAAATCCAGGTCTTCTAAGATAGCTCCTGTACCCCGAACTACGGCCGTTAGCGGATCTTCTGCAATGTGCACCGGCAGGTCGGTAGTTTCGCGGATTAATTTATCCAGATTTTTAAGTTTAGCGCCTCCGCCGGTGAGCAGGATACCGCGGTCAAGGATATCGGCAGATAGCTCAGGCGGTGTTTGCTCAAGCGACTTTGTAACTGATTCCACAATCGTATTTACCGACTCCGATATGGCTTCACGAACATCCTTTGAGGAGACGTGGCGGGTGCGCGGTACGCCGTTGACAAGGTCGCGCCCCTTTGTATCCATTTCCAATTCTTCATCGAGTGGGGCCGCAGAGCCGATTTCACATTTGATCTTTTCGGCGGTACGCTCACCAATCAACAGGTTGTGATTACGACGGAAATAGTTGATAATATCATCGTTAAGCTCATCTCCGCCCAGCCGCACCGACTGCGCGAATACAATGCCTGACAGAGCAATAACAGCAATTTCAGTTGTTCCTCCACCAACATCTACAATCATATTTCCGATAGGCTCATGGACGTTCAGCCCAATTCCAATAGCGGCAGCCATGGGTTCATCAACCAGATGGACCGATTTTGCTCCGGCGTGCTCGGCGCTGTCACGAACGGCCCGGCGTTCTACTTCGGTGATGCCGCTGGGCACGCAAACAACCATTTCGCGCGTGCTGGCATACCATTTCATTTTCACTTTATCGATCATGCCGCGAATCATCTGTTCGGCAACCTCAAAGTCGGCGATAACCCCATCGCGCAAAGGGCGGACGGTACGAATATTCTTATGCGTTTTTTCATGCATCAGCCGCGCTTCATGGCCCGTAGCCACAGGCTCGTCCTGTTTGTTAAGAGCTACAATAGAGGGCTCGTTAAGAACAACGCCTTCTCCACGGGCATATATGAGGGTGTTGGCAGTGCCCAGATCAATGGCTATATCGGTATAGAGCCAATCGAACCAGCCTTTTCGTTTCTGATTCTTTTTCGTTTGTATTGCGTTTTTATCCATGTTTTAAAAGTGTAGAAGTGCTTCGGGTAATCAGATTATTTCCTCGGGAAAATAATAATGTCGAAAATACAATTTTGTCTGTCTATTTCCGAATAAATGGGCATAAAAATTAAATGAAAATATTTAATTTAAAGAATTCCTCGAGACCGTTTATTCTGTTAATGGCGAAAGAGTCGTTTACCGGTAAATACCATTGCTAAATCCAGCTTGTCGGCTGCGGCAATCACCTGCTCGTCACGGATACTGCCGCCAGGCTGTATAACCGCCGTGGCTCCTGCTTCAGCAGCTGCTTCTACGCCATCGGGAAAAGGGAAAAAGGCGTCGGAGGCAATGGTGGTTCCCTTTAGAGACAGTCCCTCTTCTCGGGCTTTGGCAATAGCGATTTGTGAGGCTTCAACCCGGCTGGTCTGTCCGGTGCCGATGCCAATGGTCTGTCGGTCTTTGGCATATACTATTGCGTTGGATTTCACATGTTTTACCACGCGCCAGCTGAAAAGCATATCCTGAATTTCCTCAGCAGTCGGTTTGCGTTTGGAAACAACAGTAAGGTCGTTTGCCGTTGTGATACCAAAATCGTTTTGCTGGCGTAAGGCTCCGCCAAAGATTGACCGGAACTGCTGCTGCCCGGAATTGCCAAGTGGCTGTTTTTGCTTGATGAGCCGGCGGTTTTTCTTTTGTGTCAGCAGCTTTAGCGCTTCCTCGGAATAAGAGGGAGCAATGATGATTTCGGTAAATATTTCATCGATGGCTTCGGCTGTTGCCAGATCCAGTTCTTTATTTACCATGACAATACCGCCAAAAGGCGATTTGGTATCCGTTTGGAAGGCTTTTTCCCAGGCGGTGTGAAGATCCTCCGCAGTAGCAACTCCGCAGGGCACCGTATGTTTGAAGATGGCGCAGGTGGGATCAGCCTGCTGGTAATCAGCAATGAGCCGAAGGGCTCCGTCAACATCCAAAAAGTTATTGTAACTGAGCTGCTTGCCGTGGAAACAGTCGATAAATGCATTTTGATAGCCATAAACTGCGGCTTGCTGATGCGGGTTTTCGCCGTATCGCAACTCCTGTGACTTGGGAAGCGAGATATTCATTTGGTTTGCTTGGTCCCCATCGGTCTGGTCTAAATCGTTGAAGTAATTGGCAATATGGCTGTCATAATTAGCCGTGTGATTAAAGGCGTCTCTGGCCCATTCCTGACGGTTATCAAAGGGAATAGCGGCCTCTTTTTCGAGTAAACTGATGAGGTCTCCATATTGTTCCGGAGAAGTTAATACGCACACGTGTGCAAAATTTTTAGCCGCGGCCCGAATCATCGTAGGACCGCCAATATCGATATTCTCAGTCGCAACGGCCGGTGTGCAATCGGGCCGGGCAATGGTTTCTCTAAAAGGATACAGATTGACCACCACTAATTCAATGGGATCGATATTCAAGCGTTCCATCTCATCCAGGTCGGGCTGGTAGCTGGTTCTCCCCAGCAATGCACCGTGAACTTGCGGATGCAGGGTTTTTACGCGGCCGTCCAGGCACTCTTCAAAGCCGGTAAGCGTGCTGACATCGGTTACGGGGATATCTGCTTTACGTATTTTCTTTGCTGTGCCTCCTGTTGAAATAAGCTCAACGTCTGCTTGGCGGAGCGCTTGAGCCAGCGGAATAATATCGGTTTTATCTGAGACGGAGAGCAGGGCGCGGCTAATAGTGAGGTTTTGCCGGGGCAGTTCGGAAAGGGGTTTTAAAGACACAATTATGAATGATTTTTAGAATTAAGTTCGTTTGCAAGTTTTGCAATAGCCTTGGGAAAAAGTTCATGCTCCTTTTCCAGAACGCGACCGGCCAGTGATGAAGCGTCGTCTGATTGATGAACGGGCACTGTTTGTTGGGCTAAAACAGGGCCCTCGTCATACTCTTCCGTCACAATATGTACGGTACATCCCGTTTCTGTGTCTCCACTTTCTATCACGGCACGGTGTACATTTATTCCATAGAATCCTTTTCCGCCATATTTAGGCAGCAGTGAGGGATGAATATTGATAATCCGTCCGCTGTAGGCATCAATAACCGGAACGGGAATTTTTAGCAGGTATCCTGCCAGCACGATCAGGTCGGTATTCCAGTCGGCAAGTTGGCTTAGCAGTGCCTTATGGTAGTCCGCCCGCTCGGCATAGCCTGAGGGAGTAAAAGTAGCGTGGGCAATATCGTGGCGCTGGGCACGATTAATAGCCTCAATTTCTGCCCTGTTGGTAATTAATCCTCGGATTTGTCCTTCAATTTGACCGCTTTCAACCGCGTTAATAATCGACTGAAAGTTAGTTCCGGATCCGGAGGCAAAAACGACGATGTTAATCAATGGAAAAAGGCGTAAGGTTGCTAATGCATTTGCAAGCAAAGATAAATAAAATAGGGTAAAAAATAAGCAGTTTATAAAGAATCCTGGGAATCTGCTGAACGGAAGATATGATAGTTGTTGATGCTCCAGCGAA
>DATGUX010000321.1:0-38905 GCA_035300985.1 Fodinibius sp. | reverse complement strand
TTTCCAGGCAGACGGCCACCCGGGATCTTGGTGATCTGACGGAGAAAAGAATTACCGTACAAAAGGGAAAAGGGGCGGGAACCCATTACCAACTATCTTCTTGAGTCGATTATGAGTCATTATGAGTCAATTGTGAGTCATCAATGAATCATTTGAACCAATGTTGACCCTGCTTAACCCAATGATCTCCCGATGGAAGTGGAGTATAACATCTTAAAATAGGATGGGAGGGTTAAGAAAAATAAAATAAGACGACCCTATGTAAGTTTGCTACTTTCCTGAAATTTATCTGCATGAAATCCGAACTTGTGACTTCCTGTATAACAAGAAGCAAAGGAAAGTATCACAAATGAACATACATGTATATTCATTGCCGTCAAGAAAGGAAAAAGAACAAAAGGGTTTTATATTAATGCTCATAAATATTACTCATATGGTAATGGGGGGGGGCAACAGGTTAAATCAAAATTTTAAAACCGACAAAATTTCCTACTTTACATAACAAGAACGATAAGATATTGCTTGCAGGCTCCCAGTGAATATATTAAGCTATTTGACTTTTTGGAAGAGGGTTTTGAGTAAAAGCGCAATGGGTCCGTTTTCGGCTCATTGTGGAGTGTGTTACTTGAAACGATCACCGCTTAGAATCCAAATTTAAAGCTGGTATGTTTTATTGAGTAACTTGGGACCAAATGCCCGTGAATATTTCTTTTTTTATCGCACAGGCGGCGGCCCGCCGCCTGTGCGATTTTTACCCCTCCGGAAGGAGAAAACAGGAGGGAGGCGCCCGCGGCGTCGGCGACAAGCAGATGAATCCGAGCAATAACAACAGCGGCAGATAACTAACACACCAATGACCGGCCGTCAACGTGGCCGCTGGCCGGGTTGACGCGCTTGATAGGACAGGAAATATATTATGAAGAACATCTTACGAATGGAAAGCGCAGGCGTCAAAGGCTGGCGCGTACAGATGGTTATCAACGGCGAGCAAACAAGTAAACTGTTTAGCGACCGTGTTATTGGAAGCAAGCAGGAAGCCCTTGATGCCGCCCTTGCGTACCGGGAGAGGTTATGGGAAAAACGCGGGGAGCCTGAATTTGCCCACGAGAGCTACGAGAAAAGATTCTATTATCCGGATGGGATGGGGGAAAACAGTACGGGCGTGGTCGGGGTATATCGGACCTTGGAGAAAATGAAGTCGGGCCGACGCTATCCGTACTATACCACGACGATTCATGTGCAAAAGGGCCAAGCGCTCACCCGGGCCCGGAGCGTGCGGCGGCATGGGGAGCGGGCCGCTTTTCTGCACGTATGTGAAATTCGCAAAGGTCATATGCAGGAAATTTATCCGGATCGCTTTGATGAGGCGAGGTTTGACCGATCAGTAGAACAGCACCTGCAGCGAATTGAAAAGGGCTATTTCGAAAACGAATAGCACCGCTCATTACCACGAATGTCCCATCGAACGGAGTTATTGGAAGGTATAATGATGGTTAGTATTTCAACAGGCCCCAAACGTACAACGGCCCCGCGCTTAAGGGGCAGGCGCCAAAACATCAATTTATTTACAAATATATTACGGAACTGCCAAAATGAAGAGCCGAAACGGAACGGCGAGGCCTGTCCGCCTTATCATACTATTAGGGTAAGCGCTGGTTATAGGGCGTGAACGACTTTTTATTCTTTTGTATCCTGTAATATAAATTCAGTACGATACTCTATACTTGTTTTGGGCATGATAATCGGTTCATAACCACAATTTTTATACGTTTGAATCATTATTTTATGCGTCCTTACCACTTCATCAAATTGTTGTTTGCGTTCATTATCGGTTTGATAAATTTCCTTCCATGGCGGAAAAATAAAGACCGTTGTATTATATCGAAACTTTTGAGCATAAGATCGGAGCCCTTTTGAAATTGGTAGCTTTTCAAGATGAGCGTAGGCTAATGTATCGGGAATGCCACGATCAAAAAATGTAAGTCCAATTTCTTGCTCGTTGGCTCTTATATAATCTTTTACAGATAGATCCAGCATGAGATCTTTATAGAGGGTTTTATTTTTCCAAGGTAAGGCAGCATCGTTATTTTGTAATTGTTCTTTTATGATGCCTCTGGCTACTTCTTTAATACAGCGCATATTTTTGCTTTGTAAATCGTCAATGACGGACGTTTTCCCAACCCCGGGGCCACCCGTAAGTACATAAAAACTGTTATTATTTTTTGGCTTTATAGAATTCATAATCTGTTATAGAGATAATTTTTATCGTTTATAGTTTTTGGTTGAATAAAATTGGGGGATTGACTAAGAAATGCGTGAGGAAAAAGTTGTGATAAAAGCGACTAGTCTAAGAAAAGGATGGCCATAATCGCTAAACTTAAATTATGGAAATATTGGGGCTTATGAAAATTGATGGCGGCCTATAACGGCCCCGCGCTTAAGCGGCGCTGGGTTGAGATTCTATGGTAGGCTACAAAAAATGCCAGAGGCTTGCAAAGAGAAGAAGGCGGGGGCGAGTGGCTTATTCTTGTTCGCTTATGGTTTCATTGGCGAATATTTTCCAAGAGTTGGGGATCCATGTTGAGAGTGGGATCGCTATGATGAACGACACTTAGGTCTCCGGTGGTTTCCATAACGACGGCTTTGACCTGGGAGAGTTGAGCCACATTGGCTTCCCTCAGCCTTGCATACAGTTCTTCAGAGGTAATATTTACTTTCTCCATATTCTCTTCGAGCATGGTTGGCCCGTCCATTAATAACAAGGGGGTATTATCGGCCAGCTTAATTAATATGGAATGCTTAGATCGCAGCCACGCGACCACCGCCTGAATCAGGAATAAGGTTACAAAAGCGACCACTGCTACCAGCAGGATAGGTTTTTTGGTTACGATCGCATTGGCAAGCATCGACCCAATAGCAATAGTAACAACGAAATCAAAGCCGGACATTTTGGAGAACGACCGCAGCCCGGCCACCCGATTTAAGATCATTAAGACGATATAGATACTGACGGTCGCAAGCACGACCATCAGCAGGGTCGGCCACGAGGTATTGATCAAAGAGAAGTCCATAAGCACCGGAGGTATAGGTTAGGATGAGCGTCTCTTAAATATAGGAAACCACGGCCGAACACCATACGGCCGTAACCGGGAGGGGGTTCGGAGGTTCTTGTATCCATGTCAACAGGTGATATGAAGAACACATCTTTGCCGGTTGACTGCCGGCCCGGCTGCGTGCAGGTCCCCAAGGGGAAGAAACTTCTAACGCGGGGTTCCCCCAACGATCCCTTATGTTACGCCAGTAGATGATGGTAATACATCGGGAGAGTACAGACAAGAGAGAATAACCATAAGAGAGGAGAATAGACGTTGGCTCTACATGGTAACGTGCAGAGCCTGTTCTATGGATGGCAGGGAAGCGATGCCCGGAGATGCAATGATGTCCGGTTACCGATGGAGGGAAATACCACAAGGCCCAATGGACTAAAAAAAGACCGTTCGAGGGAGGGAAGGCGTTATTTCTTCTTAAAATTAGCGGCCTTCGCTTAGGAGTGGCCCAACGATCGCCGCTTAAAAGCAACATGTGGTTCTTTCTTTGAGCAAAACCCTCTATGTCAGACGCTGCTTCCAGTGGGTATATATAGTGGCCTAATTGTTGTACACGCTTTAATTTTTCTTTATATAATATATCCAGATACTTTGTTCACGTGATAGGTAAATAACAGCGAATAGAACTGGCGATTATCGAAAGGGGTCACGTTAGTCTTAACTTATAAGAGAGCTGGTATGTTTTTGGCTCTATAAAAGGCACAAGCACCTTAAAACCGTAAAAACAAAGCCTGAATTGTAAACTTATTGTAAAAGATTTATTTATAATAATACTGGTTTATATAATAGATTAATTATATATGCCTTTAGGATATCTTTAATATTTTGTCTCAGACCACACTTTTTCAGAAAATAAAGACTGGTGATGAAGCGGCTTTTGAAAAGCTATTCCGCGAGCATTATGAAGGACTACGTCGTTTTGTATGGAGTTTTGTAGGATCCAATGCGGTTGCTGAAGAGTTGGTTCAAGAAACGTTCTTAAAAATTTGGGAGAAGAGAGAACAGCTCGATGTTCAACAGTCAATCAAAGCCTATTTATTCCGCTCTGCAAGGAACAATAGTATTGACTGGTTACGACACAAAGAAGTAGAACGCAAATGGAAGGATGAAGAAAAAGCCCATCTTAAATATCGCCATACGCCAGATGTGAGTGAACGGTTGCATCATAAAAAATTACTCAAGGAAGTAAAGCGGGCTATCCAAAATTTGCCTCAGCGACAAAGAGAAGTATTCATGCTCAGTCGATATGAGCATATGACCTATAAAGAAATTGCCGAGATATTGGGTATTTCTGTAAGCACAGTAGAGACACATATAAGTAGAGCCCTTGAAACCTTGAGGAAAAAGTTTTTGCCACTCTTCGCCTTGCTTCCTTTTCTTCTATTTATATAGCTCACCCCACAAATAAAAATAATTTAAAAGTATTGTAGTGGTAAGGCTTAACCTGTACGTCTACTAAGTGAGAAAGCAAACATTTTTAAACTAATTTGTAGACGATATATTAATGCATCCCAAACCCGTAATTAGGTTTATTAGCGGTAATGGCTCATCTGAAGATCGGCAATTTGTAGAACAATGGATCAAAGAAGATCCTGCAAGGGCGGAAACAATTTCTGAATTAGAAGCGGTTTGGAAAAAAACGGGTCATTTAGGTTTAACAGATCAAGATTCTATTGATGAAGCCTGGGATAAGTTACAGGCTGAAATGAAAGGACGTCCGGCTTATTCAGCTACGGATACGGTAAAACCCTTAAAAGCTATCCGAAGCCAGACACCCAAATGGAAAATACTCCTACGGGTGGCTGCCATACTTTTAATTGGTTTCGGCCTTTATTCAGCCTACGATTATTATGGCGGACTTACTAGTTCTGCTTCAATATCAGATTCCATTGCAATAAAAACGATTAAAGCTGAGTATGGGCAGCAAATAAAATTTACGCTTCAGGATGGCACAACGGGTTTTCTTAATAGTGGGAGTAAGATTTCATATGCAGAAAATTTTGGCCAGAAAAGCCGGATGATACAATTAGATGGAGAAGCCTATTTTCAAGTCAATAATGATCGGTCCCCCCATCCTTTCCTGGTAAAAACTAACAATGCTCAGGTGCGAGATATTGGCACCGAATTTAATATTCAATCCTATTCTTCAGATAGTGTAACGACTATTGCCGTAACTGATGGCGTTGTGGAAGTATCGGCATTGGATAGTTCCAAATCTCCCCGTAAGGGGGTTGTCATACGCAAGGGAGATAAAGCAGAGGTTTCAGGAGCTGAATCTGCCATTACCGTAACGCAAGCGGATCTCAATTACGTTAAAGGCTGGTTTGAAGGCAAATTAATATTTAAGGACGAACCTCTTTCAAAAATTGCGTTACGTCTTGAGCGCTCTTATAACGTCGAGATAAATATTGCATCAAAGGATCTTCGGAATAAGAAAATATCAGGATCATTTAGAAATGAAAAGATTGAAAATATCCTGTCGGCATTAGCTATTTCGGTGGGCGCTGAATATTCATTTAATAGTGATAAAATTACTATCTGGGAATAATAGATATGAATGTAACAACTAATTTAGGCTCTGGATTTATGAAAAACGTATGGAGATGGTTGATTTTGCTCGGCTTATTGATAGGGGGGATGGGACTGCCAGTACAGGCCCAGAGTATTGCTGAGGCGCGAGCTAATAGTCAACCAACCCAAGTGAGGCAGTCGAATGATCTTTTAAATAATGTGATCCGCGTTACAAAGCCCCTAAACGGGCTTACTAAGATCATCAATTATATCGAGCGCACTGCAAATGTATCATTTGTTTATCGCAAAGAGCTGATCGCACCGTATAATAAAGTAGGGATTAACAGTATCGATGACATTACTATTCGGGAGCTGTTGGAAACGGCAATGCAGGACGTTCCTTTAACCTTTGTAGCAACCGATAAATATATCATTATTACAGATCCGCAGTCGGTTAAGAACAGCCAAGAAGTTGTTAGCGGTGTAGTACGAGACGCCAATGACAACGACCCGCTTCCAGGCGTTAATGTGATGATTAAGGGTAGTAATATTGGGACAACAACTAATAAGGAAGGAACCTACCGGGTCGTACTCAAAAGCTTACAAGATACGCTCATTTTTTCTTTTATCGGTTATCAGACGCAAGAAATTCCGGTTAATGGACGGACAAATATTGATGTTATGATGGAAACATCGACCTCCAAATTGTCGGAGGTAGTGGTGACCGGGGTCCTTGAAAGGGACATCGAAACTTATACTGGCTCGCAAAGAACCATCAATACAGAAGAACTTCGCCGGGCCGGAGGAAACGACAATATTATTAAGGCCCTCCAAAATATTGATCCCTCTTTTGTCATTGTTGAAAACCTGTCTCAAGGGTCGGATCCAAATACATTACCCGAAGTTCAGCTGCGCGGGACCTCGGCATTTCCTGCTGAGGAAACCGGAGTTAATGCCGAATTAAAGGGTAATTACCTGAAGAATCCGAATCAGCCGCTGTTCATACTTGATGGTTTTGAAACATCGGCTACTACCGTTTTTGACCTCAATGTGGACCGGGTTAAAAGTGTAACAATCCTGAAGGATGCCTCCGCGAAAGCATTATACGGATCACGGGCTGCCAACGGAGTGGTAGTTATCGAAACGAAGCAGTTGAATGCAAGCGAACCTATTATAACCTATAATAGTGAGTTTTTTATCGAAGGCGCCGATCTTTCCAGCTATAACCTAACGAATGCTGAGGAGAAATTGGAAGCGGAACGAATAGAGGGGTTTTATGAAAGCGATAAACTTGAAGATCAAATAGCATTGCAGCAGCTATATAATACGCGTAAAAAACGGATTGCTGAAGGCTTGGATACCGACTGGATGTCCAAGCCCCTTCGCACGGCATTTGGGCAAAATCACTCCTTAGCCATTGAGTTGGGCACAGAGGATCTAAAATTGCTGGGCCGGTTGCGATTTCGCAATGATGGGGGCGTAATGAAAGGCTCAAACCGGAAAAACCTGGCGGGAAATGTTAAAGCATCCTATCGCATCGATAATTTTCTGTTGCGCAACAACCTGCAGGTCAATAAAAATAATTCGACGAATTCTCCCTATGGTAGATTTAGCGAATATTCTCAGATGAATCCCTACTGGCGGGCGGTAAATCCCGACGGGAGTATCCCTTACTATTCTGAAACGGGATTGTACAGCACGGGGTTAAGCATTTATAGTAGTGGGGCATCTTATAACTATGCAGAAAAAAAATTCACCAATCCGCTTTACAATTCAACGCTTAATACACTTAATAACAGCAGCTATTTAAATTTCACCAATAATTTCTATGCTCAGTGGGATATTTCCGAGCAACTCAGAACGACAGCCCGTATTGGGATTAGCTCCAAAACCAGCGAGGCTAATGAATTCTACCCGGCTGCCCATACCATGTTTGAAAGTTATGCGCTTGATCAGCGTGATCGCGAAGGGATGTATCAACTGAATGACGGGAGTTCAAATACCATTAACGCAGACCTAAATATAAAATACTCCGATACCGTGGGGAAACATTTTTATCTGGCAAATATTGGGGGCAATATTCGACAAGACAAATATAGCGAGCTCGTCCATACCGTCGAAGGGTTCCCCAGTGAACGCCTGAACGACCCTACCTTTGGCCGAGCCTATGCGCTGGACTCTCGCCCCCGTGGCGTGGATGGTATTAATCGAGAGCTCGGGGTGCTGTTTATCGGGTCCTATTCGTACGACGAACGCTACCTCTCAGACTTGACGCTGCGTACCAATGCTTCATCCCAATTTGGGGCCGACAAGCGCTGGGCAAATTTCTGGAGCTTTGGCTTAGGCTGGAATCTTCACAATGAGGCATTTTTTGAGGCCGTTACATTTATTGACCGTTTAAAAATCCGGGGGTCGCTTGGCTCAACCGGAAACCAGAATTTTAATACGAATGCTTCGATAAGTACTTATACTTACTATCTGCAGAATTTTTATGACGGTTTTGTTGGCTCATACACTAACAATATGTCTAATCCAGGATTACAGTGGGAAACAAAGTTTGATTACAATGCGGGGTTAGATGCAGAGGTAGGGAACCTTACCCTTCGGGTTGATTATTATGAGAGTTACACCGAAAATCTGGTGACCGATCTTTCCATTCCCAGTTCGACGGGTTTTACCACGGTTAAGGAGAATGTTGGCCGCATAAAAAATTCCGGTATTGAGGCTGATATAGCTTACCTGGTATGGGCAGGCACCGATGGGTTTTTATCGCTCAACGCAGGTGTTGCCACCAATAAAAATAAAATAATAAACTTATCAGAAGCTATGCGTAATTATAACGCGCAAATAGAGGAACAAGCTGGTGAGTTAGGAAATAGTACCCCCCTTGTTGAATATGTTGATGGGGGCTCAATGAACTCCATCTGGGCTGTCCCGTCGCTGGGGATTGATCCGGCCACCGGTAACGAGATCTATGTTAAAAAGAATGGGAACACTACCTTTGAGTATGACCCCAGTGATAGGGTGGTAGCCGGCAACAGCATGCCCGATTACCGGGGGAATTTTGGGCTGAACGGGGAGTATAAGGGATTCGGCTTAGGGGTCATCATGCGCTTCTTTGGCGGGGGCCAAATGTACAATAAAACCTTGGTTAACAAAGTAGAGAATATAGATATCAATGATAATGTGGATCGCCGCGTATTAACGGGCCGTTGGACCCATCCCGGGCAATATGCGCTGTTTAAACGATTAGGGACCTACTATGCGGCCGATACGGATGGGGATGGGGTACAAGAAGGACAATTGAGAAGGCGGACCCGTCCTACTACCCGTTTCGTGCAAAATCATAGCCAGTTAGATATTGCAGCGATTAACCTTTACTACGATTTTAATGCACCGTTTTTAGATAGGATCGGCTTGAGAAGGCTACGCTTGGGGGTGCATATGAGTGATGTGGCCACCTTCTCGACCGTTCGCATTGAACGCGGGACGAATTACCCGTATGCCCGACGCGTGTCGTTTAATATTTCCGCAACCTTTTAGAATAATAAGTTTCAAATATTATGAAAACTAAGTGCTCATTTTTTGTATCAGGTGTGGTAGCATTATTGGTCATGACTTCGTGTGATAACTGGCTCAATGTAACATCCAGTTCTCAAATACGAGCGGAAGATCAATTTGAATCTGCAGAAGGCTTTAAAGATGCGCTGATTGGCGTGTACGTAGGTATGACAAAGCCGGATGCTTATGCCAAGGAAATGTCGTGGTATACGGTAGATTTACTAAGTGGACAATACCGGGACCTTCCTGCTACGGCACGGTATCAGGATTTACAGCAATATGAATATGGAACTACGTTTGCAGAAAATCGCATTGATGCGGTTTGGCAAAGCTCTTACAACACAATAGCCAATATTAATAATATATTGGGATACATTGAAGAAGACCGGGGAGTTCTTGGTGACATTGATCACAGTCTCATCAAAGGTGAGCTCCTTGGGTTACGAGCTTTCCTGCATTTCGATTTACTGCGTCTGTTTGGCAAGGGAGCCCTGGATAACAGACCGGGCCTGTCCGATGAGTTAACCGTGCCTTATGTCACCGAATATAGCAAGGATATTCCCAAACGATATTCATATACCCAGACTTTTGATTTGCTGTTGCAAGATATTAAAGATGGGTTAGCACTGCTGGAATTGGATCCTATTTATACAACCGGTGAGCGGCCTGAGGGCTACGAGGAAATCATTACCTCCGATAATTTTTACAGTAATCGCAAGCTCCGCATGAATTATTATGCCCTGAAAGCCTTACAGGCCCGCGTATTAGCTTGGTTAGGGGGCGATGAAAATCTTGATAAGGCCCGAACGGCCGCCGAAGAAGTAATCAATGGCTCTGATACGCAGCTTATTGACGGCCAAAGCTATAATGTTAGTGCTAATCCTACGCTCTTTCCTGAACTTTTATTCAGTCTCCGAATCGAAGGGCTTGAAGACATCACCAATCCTTTACTTAATGCCAGTTCAGGTGATGTCGCCAATGATGAGGCTGTGTTCTACCCTAATGGAACGATTGATGACATATATGAGACAAGTAATGCCAATATAGGTCCCCCAGACATTCGTTTTAACAGCCTGCTTGAGCAGCAAGCCAGGGGATATGTTTCCCTAAAATTGTTGCAAACGGATGCCGTAACCGGTAGTGCTTCACATGATATAGTCCCGCTGATTAAACTACCGGAAATGTACTACATCGCGGCTGAATATTATATCAACACGAATCAACGGGGGCAGGCCATCGACTATTTGAATACGGTGCGGACCAGCCGGGGCATCGTCCAGCAAATTCCCGAAGATGCCACGCAGCAGGAGTTGGAGGATGAGCTGTTCAAAGAGTATCGAAAAGAGTTTATCAGCGAGGGGCAGTTGTTTTATTACTATAAGCGGCTGGGGCTGGAAACATTACCCAACCTCTCGCAAGATATCACAGTAGACGATGATATTTATGTGCTGCCGTACCCTGACAGCGAAAATATTTTCAGATAACCGATTATAGCAAATGCCCGATAGAGGATAGTTCAAGTAAAGCTTTGAAAACCATGAAGAAAATAAACGTTTTAGTACTTGTTATTGCGCTGGGTGCTGTGGCATTCAGCGGGTGTGAACAAAACAACATTATGTCCTATCAACAAGAGTATACAGCGGTGAATTTCCTTGCTGATTCAACAACATACTCCTTCCTCGGCAATTCTGAGGACCAATATGTACAGGAAATACCACTTCGCATTAATGGGGACAGCAGCAGCACCGATCGTTCATTTAATGTAGAAGTGGTGGATGATTCACTTACAACCGCTGAAGCATCCGACTATAAAATTGGAGAGAGCACCATTCCGGCAGGACAATTTGAAGGAATACTGCCGGTGACGCTTTATAAAACGGATAAATTATCGCAGATGACGCTCTCCCTTCACCTGCGGATTACGCCTTCCGCTGATTTTGAGGAGGCCCGGATTGAAGATCGTGATTTTGTGCTTCGATGGACGAATAAAGTTGTGCTGCCGCCCTGGACATTCTACCGGGTATTCTTCACCTCATCTTCCAGCACAACGGCCTATCAGCTTATCGTACAGGTAACCGGTCTCACGGAGTTAGGCTTTCCTGAAATAAGAGAGTATGGCCAAAATGGTCTGATAGCACTGGGCCGGCAGTTCGGGGATTATGTGAAGCAATACAATTTGGATCACCCCGATGACCCGCTGATTCATGAAGACGGCCCGGCCAAAGGAGAACTCATTGAACCCATTTACTATACCCAAAGCAAATTTGATTAATCTATGAGACATTCAGCTAACGTTATTTTAGTGATAATCGTCCTTTGTTCTATGGCATTGGCCTCTTGTAATGAGGATTCGAGCACGCTTGCTACGAACTCATTGCCGGATGTATTAGTGGATACAACGGGAATAGGTAAACTAAGCATACTGCAATTTGAAGAGCTCAATATTTCACCGGATATATCACTGGAAGGAATTAATGAAAGCGACGTCAGCTACCAATGGCGGCTTTATCCCGTTCCCGGTGATACCGTTTCCGAGGTTATTAGTGAAGAGCCGAACTTGAGTGGGTATCAAATAGAGCTAACGCCAACAACCGGTGATAAGCGCTATCGGGTTACGTTGACGGTCACCGACGAGCAGAATGACCTGGAATATATTACAGCTTGGCCGTTGCAGGTTCTTAACAGCCTGGGTGAGGGGCTGGTGGTAGCAGAGGCTACCGGCAACGGGGATACCGATCTTAGTTTAATAATGAGTCCCCAGGTAACAGCAGGCTTTACCAAAACGGATATCAAACGCCATATATATTCCACCGTTAATGGGCAGACCATTGCCGGAATAGTTAAAGGGATACAGTTCACGCAGTTTTTTAGGGATGAAGTGCTATTAGCCATTACAGACAACTCAATTGTTCGTATTAACACACTGGATTATAGCTATACCGGAAAAAATAGCGATTTGTTTTTCTATGATTCCCCAGCATACCATTCACAGCACGTGGGCGTCATAAATAAAAGTGGCTCCTATAGATTTTACTTAGGTAATCAGCAGTTAAGCAGCATGGGGCCCGGTGATAAACAATTTACAGCCCCGCTTGACAGCAAGATTAATGTACCAACGGAAATTGCCGTTAATAAGCAATCATCTGCTTCTACAATCATTAATTTTTATGACGAGGAAAATGGACAGTTTGCTTATCTGGGAACTTTCTTTGCGTTTGGTTCGAACGAGCTGACGCATACTCCATCCGCTTCCGGTCAAACCTTCGACCCTGCAAATGTCCCTGGGAAAGAAAATATAGCGGCAAATGCCGCTACAAACGGTAATACAAGGCATCTGCTAAAAGATAAAAAAACCGGTGAATACCATCTATATGTATTAAATGGCGAGGACCCACCGGCCCCGCTGGCAAAATACGACTTCGCCGATGCCCCGGAAATTGACAATGCCAAGCATTTTGTGCTCCCCGACAACCAGCGCGTGATGTATTACGCTACGGACACCAAAATATATGCGGCTTTATATAGCACCAGCACCCCGGTATTTGAAGAGCGATACAGCGCGCCTGCCGGCGAAGAGATTACCACGCTGCAGCTATATCATGCGTCAGATTACCCTACCGCTGAATCGTATTTAGATACCGATGGTCGGCAATTAATAATGTCTACCTACGACGGCTCGGAGGGCAGGGTGCATTTATTGCCCATTACCAACCTGGGCGTAGGAAATATTGATGAAGCGAATATCACCAGTTTTGAAGGCTTTGGGCGCATCACAGCAATTGCTCCGCAGAAGTAATAGGGGTAACCCAATCACCTGCGTCAGGCCGAACGTATTGCAGCATCAACTGCTATAGTAGTTTCAAATATTCCTCTGCAATTACTTCCCACATCCGGCACGGACTTGTGCGAAAAGCACCTTCTTCAAAAGGTGGGTGTGTGCGGAGGCCGCTTAGGATCTATTAATTAACAACACATTATAAGGTGTTATAAATACTCATATTTGAGCAGATTATATGAAGAATATAAACTCAATCTTCTTTCTATCTTTTATCCTATTATTAAATATAGCATGCAAATCAAGTGAGCCGGTCTCGCCTCAAAAACCGATGGCGGATAATAGCATGGCGATAGACACCACAGACATCGATACAACAGCTACCGACGCTACGGCCGCCGATTCCACCGAAGAGGATAAAACCTCCTACGAAGAAATTGTAGAGAAGGCCGACAAAACCGCAAAAGGGCTGATGAACATCTACAAGGTAAAAAAGAAGGTGTATCTTGAGATTCCTTTTTCACTTCTGGAACGGGAAATGCTGTTGGGCTCCACCATAAGCCAAATCAGTGATAATGACTTTGGTGCCCTTGGTTCTAAGCCGCACGCCCCGCTGCATATGGCCTTTTCACGAGTAGATTCTACCATTCTACTGCGCAAAATAGAGCGTAATAGAATAGCACCTGACGGGCCAAAATTTAAAGCGATGAATGCAGCACTGGCAAAAAACAGTATGGGGGCCATTATAAAAAAGTTTGATGTCAAAGCGTATAACGAAGATCATTCTGCTGCACTCATTGAAGCAAGCAATTTCTTGGTGAGTAAATATGAGGATCTTTCCCCCTTCAACAAAGGGGGGATGAACCTGCCGGAAGGCATCAATTACTCCGCCTCCTTTAAGAAAGATCGCTCGTTTGTTGGTGATTTTAAAGCATTTAAGGATAATGTCAGTATACAAAGCCATCTTTCCTATGAATATGATCTAAAATCAGGGAAACGTAAGATTCGCAGTGAACAACCCTTTACGGCTGTTATGACCCGAACCTTCATTTTACTGCCAAGTGAGCCGATGCTTCCGCGTATCGGAGACTCCCGGATAGGGGTAAGTACCATAAAGAAATACTCCTTTAATGACCCTTTGAACAAGGCTGAAAACATACATTTTGCTCGTCGCTTCCGGTTGCTACCCAAGAATATTGATGCCTATATGCAGGGGGAATTAGTGGAGCCGGTGGAACCTATTGTATTTTATGTGGATAGCGACTTTCCTGAAAGCTGGAAGCAGCCGATCAAGAAGGGAATAGAAGACTGGAACAAAACGTTCGAAGAAATTGGCTTTAAAAATGCTGTGCAAGCATTGGATTATCCAGAAAATGATTCGACTTTCGATCCCGATAATATTAAGTATAGTACCATACGTTATGCGCCCAATATGGCCCAGCGTGTTAGCGGTTCATCATGGATTGACCCGCGTACCGGTGAAATTTTGAATGGGTCGATATACCTGTATCACAATTTAGTGAAGCGTATCGACCACCAGCGGTTTGTACAGACGGGAACTGCTGATCCTTCGGCTCGCACGAAAGAACTGCCCGAGGCCTACAAAAAAGCAGATATCCGATATTTTGTCCGCCGCCAGATGGGGTTTCGTCTTGGCTTCCGGCCCAATGGTGCCGCTTCTGCATCCATTGATGTAGATTCACTGCGTTCGCCATCCTTTACCCAACGCTACGGCACGACCTATTCCACGCTTGATGCCGCTCGCTATAATTATGTAGCCCAACAAGGCGACAAGCAGCGGGGCGTACGGCTGACCTCCAAGCCCTTTGGACCCTATGACTTTTATGTGGTCAAGTGGAATTATCAATACTTCCCCCCCAAGGAGTATACCCACACAGAGGTGAAGGAGCGCCTGAATGCCTTTGTCGATAGTAAAGCCGGAGACATAAAATACCGTTATGCCCTGCCGGGGAGCATAAAGGAGCCTACTATTCAGGGCGGTGATTTGGGTAACAATGCGGTGAAAGCTTCAACCTATGGCATCAAGAATTTGAACTATATCCTGGCGCATTTAAATGATTGGATTGAAGGAAAGGACAAAGATTATTCCTACCGGCAGGAAATCTGGAAGAATATCCGGCTGCAGTACGTGCAGTATCTTAATAATACCGTAAAATATGTGGGCGGGATCTATTCTAATCCCATTTATGAAGGGGACCCACGCCCCCGATTTAAGTCGGTGCCGGCAGCCAAGCAGAAGCAGGCTTATACCTTTTTGATCGATCAAATTTCTGAGTTGGAATGGCTTATGCAAGATGAGGTCGTTCGCAATTTTGAACTTACCGAAAATTGGCCGGCCGTGCTTCGCGAACAGATGATTGAATTGGTCATGAACGGTCCGCTGATGGTCTATACCTCAGCAAAAGAGTCTACAGAAAGCGATCCATACACCCCCGAGGATGCCATGCAGGATTTATACGAAGCCGTATGGCAGAACACAATAGAAGGTAATGCGCTCGCGGAAGTTGATGTTGAATTGCAAAAAGCTTTTGTAGGGACAGCAGTAAAAAATAGCGCCCTTCCGGTAAAAGGGGATAAGGAAAAAGAGGAAGCTGTAAATCTTGTTTCCCTGACAAATCGCAGTTTTGTTGCTGAGGGTTACCAAACCATACCTAACATGCGTTTGGGCGTGTCGGATTATGCGCTTGCTGATGAGCACCTCATGTCCGAAGGGAACGAGGTATCCGCATCCTACAGTGGCGGACAGATACATTTTCGCGTTGGGCCGCCTATAGATCTTCTCGGGTATAAATATTTGCTTAAAGCAAAATCACTGCTTGAAGAAAAGGTGGAACAAGTGGCTGATTCTGATACCAAAGCTCATTATCGGTTGCTACTGCATCAGATAGGCAAAGTCATTTAAAATAACACGATTCAAACATTCTATTATGAAAGGGAATATTGCTTTATTGGTTTTTTTCATGCTTTGGGCCTTTGCGGTTTATCCGGCTATTGGCCAGAGTGAAAAGGACTCTACCAAAACAAAAACAGAGTACGAAAAGCTATTTGAAGATAAGGAGGTAAAAACATCCCGGGGTATGATCACCCTGCATAAAATAGATGGGAAAGTGTACTTCGAATTTCCCAAAAAGCTGCTGGGCAAAAAAATGCTGGTAGGATCGATGGTTGAAGCTACCAGTCATTCAGATGATGCCGCAGTTGGGGAGCAACCCAATCCCCCGCTACCGGTTTATTTTACGATGAACGATTCCACCGTGAATATGCGCGAGGCACGTTTTCTGTATAAGGTGGCCGATGAGAATCCTCATCTGCAGCAGTCAATCGATAAAAACACGATCGGTCCCATCCTTGGCTCTTTCACCATAAAAGCAGAAAATCCCGATAGTACGGCCTTTGTATTCGATGCCACAACGTTTTTTGTTAATGGAAATAAAGCCATCGATCCATTTGGCCCGTATGGCGGAAATGGCGGTATGTTTGTCTCTACAAGCTCCACCTATAAAAACGCCCGCTCACTCCTTTCCGATATTATGGCGTATGATGATAATATCACCGTCACAAGCTATCTCTCCTTTGACGTTAAAAAAAGCATGCTTGGCTTTACAACCGCATCCCGTCCCGGTACCTATCTGATGAAAAGGTCGCTAATTTTGCTTCCCGAAACCCCGGTTCGTCCACGTATCAATGACCCGCGTATAGGGATCTTTTATACGCGCAAAAACAAATTTGCGGATGGCGGCAATGGAACGGATCCTATCTATTATGCCAACCGGTGGCATTTAGAACCCAAAGACCCCAAGGCTTTCCAAAAGGGAAAGCTTGTGGAACCAGTGGAACCTATTACCTTTTACATAGACGATAAGTTTCCTGATGGATGGCTCAAGTATATAAAAAAGGGAGCTAAAGACTGGAATACAGCCTTTGAAAAAATTGGATACAAAAACGCAATAGTGACGAAAATGTATCCCAAAAATGACCCTAACTTTGATCCCAATAATCTTAAATATACGACCATAAAATATTCGGTAACCCCTAAAGAAAATGCCATGGGGCCGTCTTGGGTAGACCCACGTTCGGGCGAAATTTTAAGCGCTACCGTATATCTATATCACGGAATAACTGATTTACTAAATGACTGGATTTTCCGTTATACATCGGCTGCAGATAAACGGGCTCGAACAACAAAAATTCCTGATGACCTTATCGGGAAGGGGCTGCGGTATGTTGTAGCGCATGAGGTCGGCCACACGCTTGGATTGATGCATAATATGGGCGCTTCCTCGGCCTTTCCAACGGATTCCCTTCGCTCTCCACGGTTTACCCAGAAATATGGTACGACGCCTTCTATAATGGATTATGCGCGATACAACGTTGTGGCTCAGCCCGGCGACTATGAAAGGGGGGTAAAACTAACGCCCCCACGACTGGGAGTATACGATGAATATGCTGTCAAGTGGCTATATACTCCGTTGCCAAACGCAGAAACGGCTGAGGAAGAAGTCCCAACCTTAGACCGCTGGATATCTGAAAAAATTGATGATCCAAGGTATCGATACGGTAAGCAACAGGTAACCGGTATTATTGATCCCAGTGCCCAAACGGAGGATCTGGGAGCGAATCATATTAAAACGGCCCAATATGCATTCAATAATTTCAAGTACATAATGAACAATGTTAATGACTGGGTTCGGGATGAGGATCAAGACCTTTCATTCCGGACGCGGCAGCATTTTGGGATCATCAACATCTATTTTTTCTGGCCCTTATCTCATGTACTATATAATATTGGGGGCATTTACCAATATGAAGCCTATGAATCGGATGCCATGCCAGCCTACCGGGTTGTCCCGGAGGAAAAGCAGCGAGCATCTACCTTATTCATCTTACGTACCCTTGAGGATCTGAACTGGATGAATAATGCGGTGCTTTCCCAAAACAGCAATAACCTTAACGATAAGCCGGGCGAGTATATGCGGCGTATTTTAACCGCTTATTTATTCCGTACTCGCTTAGACAACTTAGCCCTTAGCGCAAGTAAAGCTCAAGGGGAGACCTATACCCGAGAAAAATTTCTGCGTGATATATTTAACTTTGTATGGGGGGATACGAAAGAAGGAAAGGCCACTTCCGCGGGGAAACGGTCAATGCAATCTACGGTGACCAGTTTGCTTATTCACTATTCTAATGTAGAAAAAGCACCGGTGGCCAATCCCTTTGCAGCGGCCCTTCCAACGACGGGCTCTCAACAGGCTCCAGGCATTGGACAGGGCAAGGGCGGTGATAGAGCGTTATTTAATCCCTCTTCCGTCGGTATCCAAGACTTAATGTTTGCCGGCAAAGAGGGGGAGGTCAGCGGGTTTGGATACTTCCCGGGCGTGGTTCATGTAAATGCCAACATAGATCACCTATCCTATAGGTGGCTGCTCGAAACAAAACGAATTCTTGAGCAAACTGTTCAGGAACAGACCGGTGATCTCAAGCTCAGATATGAGTATATGTTGCTTCGGGTTAATCGGGCACTTGAAGGCTAAAATAGCCTCCAAGTGCGTATCCATACGTTTTCGCCTTTAGCTTTTGTGGATCAATCACAAAGGTGGGGGCTGGGGGCCTTCCGAAATTCGGGGAAGGGCCCCCACTTGCCCTTATGCGGCCGACGACTGGAAAGGATACTGCCCGAGGCTTATCCGGGCAATAATATGTCACTTATCCCGAAATGGAGTGCGGGCTTAAAAAAGCGTCCTTTTGGTAAAAACAGTAGCTCCCTTAAGACACGTTGATGGGTATTTGATAGGGGGGCGGAAAATGCGACTCCGCCTGTGAAGTAAAATCCTCTATTATAGGCGCCGCTTCCAATAGCCTGGCTTCCGGCGGGTGTGCATAATAGCCACCACCAAAATTTCTTGCTCGTCTTCCCGGTACTGATAAACGACCCCATAGGGGAACCGCTGGGTCAGGCATCGCCTGATGCCCGGATCAATGGGCGACCAAGCCGTCGGGTTGGCCATGGCTCGGCCGATCGCGTATTCAACTTCGTCCAAAAATTTCAGGCCTACCCCGGATTCCTTCTTTTCATACTTCGCTATCTGGCGATCCAATTCCTGCCGGGCTTCCGGAAGATATCGAAAGGTCATGGGGAATATTTTTCTCGAAGTTCTTGGTGCACTTGCTCGCCCGGCATTGCTTCCGTCGTTCCTTCCTCGAATGCTTTCAGGCGGCGGCGGGCTTCCCGGGCCCACGCTTGCTCGACGTCTGGGTCCGGCGTGTTTAGGGTCTGGAGCACCCACTCAGCGATTTCCGCCCGTTGGTCCACCGGCAAATCAGAAATTTCGGCTTTTAGTTCTTTGATTTTCATAAGGCACACCTCTGATTGGATTTAGGCTACGCCTGCAATATAACAAAGGTTATCCGAAAAATTATAGCCAATTCGAGTCGGTGGTATGTAACCATACTGAAGCAGGTTACAGAAGGAAAAGAGCTGCAGCAAATAATGTAGCATCTGATACTAAAGATATCATTCGTTAAAAAATATGAGCCCATAAGCCCCTAATCTTCCCATTGCCAAGGGTGCTAACATTTATCAATCAGCTTATTCTTATTTAGTACGTAGCACAATTATACCACCTCATATAAAGTTTGAAAAGCTCTTACCATATTCCGTATTAGTAATGTTTTTTACCTACAAGGTGCTTAAAGTTACCTTAGAGGGAGTTAAGTTCCTGATTTCTTATGCTCAAACTTTCGTATGTAAATAAAGGGCTTGAGGGAGGTTTAGAATAAAACGGTTTACCCTTAATGATTACTATTTGTGGCGGGATGAATTTAGGCAAGGTTTAATGCAGAAATTAATTACTGTAATAAAACTTGCCAGTGTATAGTTCTTTGCCTATATTAGATGCAGAAACTAATTACTGCATCTAATGCTTACATGAAATTAAAAGAATTAGCAAATATTTCCACTGGCTATTCATTCAGGTCTAAAGTTAGGCATGATCCTGAAGGGCAAACCAAAGTTATACAGATGGGGGATGTCGATAAATACAAAGGGATTATGGTTGATAGTTTAAGTACCATAGCCAACTTCAGTCCGCGAAGTGATCGTTATTTCTTAAATGAAGGAGATATTATTATGATAAGCAAGGGGTACAACCTCAATGCCTATTTAATCCCAGAAGGGGTAGGGAAAGTCGTTGCAGTAAATAGTTTTATCGTATTGAAAGTTACGTCAGCCAAAATTATTCCTGCTTATCTTGTATGGTTTCTCAATGCTGTGCGCACTCAGCACTTCTTGAAAGCAGTTGCCTCGGGAACAAGCACACCAAGCTTATCCAAACGGACCCTTGAGACCGTAGAAATAACATTTCCTTCAAAGGAAAGGCAGCAACTCTTATGTGATATTGATCAATTAAAGCGCAAAGAAATTAATTTGCACAAACAAGTTGCTCAAAAGAAAAAAAAGCTTATTGACGTAATGCTACAACAACAGGCCGACAAATGGAAACCTAATAATACTAATTAAAAGACAATATCATGCAGGGGTTATACGACTACATAATTCAGAAAAGAGATGATAGCGGCCAACTCAAGAAAACTATGGAAAATGCTGCTCAACAACTTATTGAAAAAGATACATCTGTTGAAAAGCCAGGTATTTTACTTGGGATGATCCAGAGCGGAAAGACACGGGCATTCATCGGTATGCTTGCCAAATGTTTCGATGAAGGGTACGACGTTGCGATTGTTTTAACAAAAAGCTCTAAAGCCTTAGTAGAACAAACGGTAAGAAGAATAAAAGATGAATTTAACGACCCATATGACCATGACCATTTAGATGTTTATGATATAATGTCCCTCCCAAAAAGACTTACACCTTTTATCCTTAACAAGAAATTAATTTTCGTAGTAAAAAAGGAAAAACATAATTTAAAAAGGCTTCATGAGCTGTTCTTTAAGAAGCATCCTGAACTTAGTTCTAAGAGAGCTTTAATGGTAGATGATGAAGCCGATTTCGCCTCTGTAACTTATGCAACTGATAAGAGTAAGCCGGACGGGGTTAGATTTGGTACCTTAGCAGGCATGATTTCAGACTTTAGGAAAAACCTCAGTTCAGCCAGTGACTTTTTACAAGTAACTGCAACTCCCTATTCACTTTATTTACAACCTGAAGAGATTGAGATTAATAATGGTAGCTATGAGCCGTTGCGGCCTCGATTTACAGAAGTGCTTAAAGGGCATAAATCTTATACAGGCGGAAGCTATTATTTTGAAGAATCCTTAAACGAGGATAGCCCCGCATCCAATTTATATATTTCTGTACCCGAAAGAGAGTTTGAAAGGCTAAAGAAAGCAGACAAACGATATCTCAAATCCATCCTTGCAACCCGGAACTTGAGAATATTCAGGTTTGGGTTGATGAATTTTTTGGTAGGAGGCAGCATTAGGATGCTACAAGAAAATGCTGATACTGACAATGGGTTTCTCTGGCAAAAAGTGTTTAAATGTGCATATCTCATTCACACTGAACATTCAACAGATGCCCACGCTTGGCAAGTTCGCCTTACCAGGGCCTTTTTTGACAGGCTTCAGGATACCATTACGAATAATTGGCCCTCTTTTAAAAAACTGGTGAAAGAGTCCCATGAAAACATTTCAAAATCCGTTGATAAAACCGATTTTGAACTCCCGGAATTTACAGAGGTTGTAAACCGAGTTAAAAAAGCGATTATCCAGGGCGAGGTCGGCGTTAAGGAAGTTAATTCACGTGATGAAATCATAAACCATCTGGATGACAAAGGTCAACTTCGACTAGATAATCCATTTAATATTTTCATCGGTGGGCAAGTCTTAGATAGAGGAATTACAATAGATAACCTTATTGGATTCTTTTATGGCAGAAATCCACGATCATTTCAAATGGATACTGTTCTGCAACACTCCAGAATGTATGGAGCTCGAAGCCCAAAAGACTTGGCAGTTACGCGCATCTATACCTCTCCTCGTATTTACAGCGCGATGCGTCGGATGTATGAATTTGATAAAACTTTAAGAGAAACTGTAGATGAACGTGGCAATAACGGAAGTATTCAGTTTATTGAACGAGAACCCGGAGGTGGTATTCGCCCATGTGGTCCCTCTAAAGTTAGAATATCGGATCTAAGAGCGTTAAATAGTTTCTCCCGTCACTTACCTGTGGGGTTTCAAACATCAGCAGCAACTACTATTAAATCAATTGTGAATAAAATCGATGGGAAATTAGAACAACTGAAAAAGATTAGTGCCGATACCTATGTCTGTAGTATTGCCGAGGCCAAAGAAATATTAAACCTTATAAATTCCACTTACGAATATAAAGAAAGGTGGGATAACGAGGGCTGGGACTGGAATTTGAATGCTTTTAAAGAAGTACTGGAATACTCCACAACATTTTCTAATGAAGATAAAGTCTATTTACTTTATCGGGAAGGACGTCGAATAAGCAGGACAAAAAATAATGATACAACCTTTTCCGATGCTCCTGATGATGGTCGGAATGACATCATTCCTGCAAAAAAGATTGCTCAAGAAAACCCAGCAATTGTACTTCTTAAACAGAAAGGTAAAAAGGAGGATGGCTGGAGAGGACACGAGTTTTATTGGCCAATAATGTTTACCCCAAGAAATACACGGCCGAGTATTTATACCGAAAATTAATATTTAAGACATTTATAATTAATTATGAGCACCCATAAACCAACCCAACAAGAAATTAATCAAGTCCTGTGGTCGGCCTGCAATACCTTTCGCGGAGTAGTTGATTCAGCGGAATACAAAAATTATATCCTTGTCTTTCTGTTTCTAAAATACCTCAGTGATATCTGGAAAGACCATTATGAGAAGTATAAAGAGGAGTATGGGGATGATGAGGAGCGCATTAAGCGCCGCATGGAGCGCGAACGCTTTAAACTGCCGGATGATTGTACCTTCGATTACCTGGTCCGCCACCAAAACGATGAGGATATTGGTGACCAAATCAATAAAATCCTGCAGAAGATTGAGGAAGCTAATTACGAGAAACTGGAGGGCGTTTTCCGCAATGTGGACTTTAACTCGGAAGCCAATCTGGGTAAGACCAGAGATCGCAATCGTCGCCTGAAGAACCTCATTAATGACTTTGACAAACCAAAGTTAAACTTTCGGCCCTCGGTTATCGGAACCGAAGATATTATTGGCAATGCCTATATGTTCTTAATTGAGCGCTTTGCCTCCGATGCCGGCAAAAAAGGCGGGGAGTTCTATACCCCCAATCAGGTCTCCACGCTGTTGGCCAAACTACTCAATCCCCAACCCGGTGATCGCCTCTGCGATCCCGCTATTGGCTCGGGTTCGCTGGCCATTACTGTGGCCGAAGAGGTGGAAGGCCGCAATTATCGCATCTATGGACAGGAGAGCAACGGCAGTACCTGGGCGCTTTGTAAGATGAATATGTTTCTGCATGGCATGGACGCCGCTGACATCCGATGGTGTGACACCATTCAGCGGCCGGAGCTGATCGAAGATGACGAGCTCATGAAGTACGACATTGTAACCGCCAATCCGCCCTTTAGCCTAAAAAAATGGGGCAAAGAGGATGCCAAAGATGATCCCTATAATCGCTTTCACCGCGGGGTGCCGCCCAAAAGCCGGGGCGATTATGCTTTTATCCAGCATATGATTGAAGTGGCCTATGAAGAGAAAGGCAAAGTAGGCGTGATTGTGCCTCACGGCGTACTGTTTCGCAGTGGCTCAGAGGGCAAGATTCGTACTAAACTGATTGAAGAGAATTTGCTTGAAGCGGTTATCGGCCTGCCTGAAAACCTGTTCTTTGGCACAGGTATTCCGGCTGCAATTCTCATATTTAATAAAGCAAAAGAGACCGAGAATGTGCTATTCATAGACGCCAGCGATCAGTTTGAAAAAGGTACGAAGCAAAATAAATTGCGTGACCAAGATATTGATAAGATTGTATCTACTTATCGCAGTTTTGAGGAAGAAGATAAATTCTCGTACGTAGCGGGACCCAACGAGATTAAAGAGAATGATTACAATCTAAACATTCCTCGATATGTAGACACCTTTGAGCCTGAGCCAGAAGTGGATATCGAGGAAACACAACAAGAGATTGAAGACCTTGAAGCTGAGCTTGAGGAAGTACAGTCTAAAATGAATGAATACTTAAAAGAATTAAATATTTAATTGCATGCAACGGATTAAGAATAGTTGGCCGGATGGATGGGATATTCTTGAATTCAGGGAATTCGCCTCAAGAAAAAGCGAAAGAGTTAAGCCCCAAGAGTCAAACAAAAATTATCCATGTGTCGAACTTACTCACATTAATCAAGACATAGGCACAATTAATGGATATGTAAGTTCTAAAGATCAAAAGAGCACAAAAAATAAATTTTACCCAAATCAGATTCTTTTTGGCAAGTTACGTCCCTACCTCAGAAAGTTTTGGGAAGCTGATTTCGAAGGGGTTTGCTCGTCTGAAATATGGGTGCTTGAAGGTAAAAAAATGTGCCTAAACAAATACCTTTTTCATCTAATTCAAACTCACAGATTTAATCAAATTGCAAATGTTAGTTCAGGTACAAAAATGCCAAGAGCCGATTGGAATTTTATATCTGATTACCCTTTTGCTTTACCTAACTTACAAGAGCAGCAAACTATAGTTAATTATTTACAAAAATGGGATGATGCAATTTCTTCTATTAAAGACCTCATAACTGTCAAAAAGCGGTATAAAAAAGGCCTGATGCAGCAGTTGCTGTCGGGCAAGAAGCGGTTCCCGGAGTTTGAGGGTGAAGAGTGGCAGGAGGTGAAAATCGGGGATATTATAAATGAAGTAGAACGAAACGTTGAATGGGATGATTCAGCGTTGTACGATCTAATTAGCGTAAAACGCCGCTCTGAAGGTATCATGCATCGCGAATCATTGCACGGCCATGAAATAAAAACGAAGAATCTTAAAACGGTAAAGAAGGATGACTTTATTATTTCCCGCATGCAGGTTCTCCATGGCGCATCAGCGCTTGCATCGGAAGAATTTGAAGGCACTAAAGTATCTGGATCCTATCACACGCTTGTAGCTCGTAATCCTAATAAATTTAGCATAAAGTATTTCAATTACCTCTCTCGAACACCATACTTATACCATCTTGCATACATTTCAAGCCATGGTGTTCACATTGAGAAGATGACGTTCAAAATTGACGACTACCTGAAGAAAAAAATTAAAATACCTCCCACTAAGGAAGAACAGGATAAGATTGTTGAAGTTTTGGATGCAGCTGATAGAGAAATCTCACTTTTGCAAAAAGAGCTTGAGGCTATTAAAAAGCAAAAGAAAGGCTTAATGCAGCAGTTGTTGACGGGAAAAGTGAGGGTGAAATCAAAAGAAATGGATTATGCTTTATGACGTAGATAAACCATTCAAAATTTTGTCTATTGATGGTGGAGGAATTAGGGGTATATATCCAGCAAAATTCCTTTCAGAGTTAGAATACCAGCTTGAACAAGAAGGTGAAGAGCCTCGACTAAATAAGTACTTTGATCTTATTTGTGGTACTTCTACCGGAGGAATTATTGCTATGGGTTTAGCTCTCGGAATGCCCTCTCAAGAGGTCTTAAAACTTTATAAAGCAAATGCCAATAAAATATTCGGTAACAAAAGTAACTGGTTTTCTTCATTATTTAAGCCTTTCCACGGTTCTGACTACTTAAAAACCCTTTTGAAAAACGAATTTTCACGATATTCGGAGCAGGAAATTGCACGTTTAGGTCATGCAAAAACTAGGACCTGTATTCCTGTGTATAATTCAGGGAAAGGAAGAGTAAGCGTATATAAGACCTCTCATCACCCAGAGCTTAAAATAGATTATCAATATCCAGCTCACGATGTAGCTGTGTCGACCAGTTCAGCACCCTTCTATTTTAAGCCACACTCATTTTCTTATAGCAGAATAGACAAAGATCAACCTGAAAACGTCACCAACAATATCGATGGTGGAATATTTGCAAATAATCCCACCTTGATTGGCATACTGGAAGCAATAGAAGCTTTGGAAGTGCCTACTGAAAAATTAAAAATCTTGTCTTTAGGAACGGGGAATAAAGCATTTAGTGAGACTGATGTAGACAAAAAATGGGGAGCAATGTATTGGGGTACCCCACCTTCGCCCAATATTTTCGATTTAATGATGAGCGCCCAGTCTGATCATGTGAATAACCTGGTTAAATTTTTAAATAAAGGTATAGGCAACAATGGATCTCCTGAGTTTCTATACGAAAGGATACAGTTTAACTTCGATAAAATTCCACCGATTGGCTTAGATGAGACTGATGAGCGTAGACTCCAATTACTTGAAGATCAAGCTTTTGATGATTATCAAGTCAAAGGAAGTAAAGTTATTAGAGAATTTTGTGATCAAGAGATAACGCCGTATGAACCTTCATATCAACTATAATCAAATACTTGAGCTATGGCTAATTGCAATAAACTGTTCCTCGATTTTAACGATGAGCTTAAACTAACAAAAACAAAAAAGGATAATCTTAAAACTTCACGGGAAAATATTCGTTCTGCAATTGAAGACCACTTTAAAGAAAATCATCCCGACTATACCCCTTACTTTTGGATTCAAGGCTCATATAAAATGAGAACTGTAATTCGGTATAAGGATGATACCTGTGATATTGATGATGGAGTTTACTTCTTTAAAGAACCTGATGTTAGTGCAGCAACTTTACAAAGCTGGGTTCAGGATGCAGTGGAAGGAATAACAGAAACAGATCCTCAACACAGAGAACGATGTATACGTGTCATTTATAAAGGGGATTATCATATTGATTTGCCCGTTTACTACAAACTTGATAAGAATGATGATGCA
This sequence comes from Fodinibius sp., assembly GCA_035300985.1. Classification (GTDB taxonomy): domain Bacteria; phylum Bacteroidota; class Rhodothermia; order Balneolales; family Balneolaceae; genus Fodinibius. The sequence continues at coordinate 12,029 of DATGUX010000321.1, read as the reverse complement.
GAACATCCTAACCTGGCTGTAAAAGGGGATGGTTTTGAACCAAGTGATCCTAAAAAATTTATCGAGTGGTTTAACAACCAACGGGATGAAGAAGATCAATTGGTACGAATAGTTAAGTACTTAAAAGCTTGGGGAGATAATATCCAAAAGAAAATGCCAAGTGGGCTGGCATTGACATTACTAGCCTATGAATGTGTACAGCACAATGAGCGTGATGATGAAGCTTTACGAAAAACCCTGAAGGAGATAAAAAATAGGCTGAATAGCTCATGGCACTTAACCATGCCGGATTGTTGTCCTGATGATAGCAATATTTTCGGTGGGTACGACCAAGACAAAAAGGACTATGTCATGGAGAAATTGGAAGCATTCATTGAGGACGCGAATGAAGCTATTGATGATGAGCCGAACCAATTGAAAGCCAGCCAACTGTGGGAAAATCACCTTGGTCCACATTTCCCCGAGGGTGAGGATGAAGATACCGACAAAAAAGAAAGTGCTTTGCGAGATAAAGCTGCTTCGATCGCAGCTGGGGGATATACTACTTCAGAGGGAAAAATTTCATCCAAAAAAGATGATAATAAGCGAAATCGTGATCATAGTTTTTTTGGTGATTCATGATAAAGGAAAAGAAAATAAAACCAATTGAATACTTACTTAAACAGAAAAGCTATATCAAAAGCTTTTATGACTGTTTTGAGTGTAAGATTCGGGGTAAGACATTGTACTGTTATGGAGAAATTACTCCGACTGATTATAGCAGAACTTATAAATGCCGGATCAAATATAAATTTGGCTCCGTACCAGAAGTTACGATTATGGAACCTGAGATTGATTACGATTTCTCAGCACATATGTATAAATACAAAAAACTGTGTTTATATGACCCAAGAGAACAACCGTGGAGTAGGGAATACCTAATAGCTGATACTATAATTCCCTGGTTAGCCGAATGGCTTGTGTACTATGAATTATATCAGATTACAGGTAAATGGGAAGGACCAGAAGCACCGCATGAAGAAGTTGATAAAGAATCTGTAAAAGAATAAAAACCAACATAGAGTTACATAACCCAGCAATAAATACACATGGCAAACGAATCTACGACGCTTGAGGCTTTCAATTCCGGCACCTTTAAAGAGCGGTACGAATACGAAAGCTTTTCACCGAACCCCGTCAACCGTACATGGACCTGGAACGATGCCGGTGTAAATACCCTGCTGGAAACGGCCACCCGTAAGCTGGGCGAACTCAATGCCTTTTCCCTTATCGTCCCCGATGTAGATACCTTTATCCGTATGCATGTGGTGAAGGAAGCCAATACATCCAGCCGCATCGAAGGCACGCAGACGAATATGGATGAGGCGTTGCTAAAAGAGGAGGATGTGGCCCCTCAAAAACGCGACGACTGGCAGGAGGTACACAACTATATTGATGCCATGAACATGGCTATCGAGGAACTGAAAGAGCTTCCCCTCTCTACTCGTTTGTTACGCAATACGCATGAGATCTTGATGCGGGACGTTCGGGGGGAGCACAAACAACCCGGTGAATTTCGCAGCACTCAAAATTGGATTGGCGGCAGCAGCCAAAGCGATGCTATTTATATTCCTCCCCATCAGAACGAAGTACCCGACCTAATGGGCGACCTCGAAAAGTTACTATATAATGAGTCCGTGCCGCATTTAATTCGCATTGCAATCGCCCATTATCAATTTGAAACCATTCATCCCTTCCTGGACGGGAACGGGCGTATTGGCCGGCTGATGATTACGCTCTACTTCGTAAGCACCGGTCTGCTCAAAAAGCCTACACTATACCTATCGGACTTTTTCGAACGTAATAAGGCTGCGTATTACGATGCGCTTATGCACGTGCGGACCAATAACGATCTGCTACACTGGGTCAAGTTTTTCTTGAATGCGGTGATCCAGACAGCACAGAAAGGGCAAAAAACCTTTAATCAGATACTCGACCTGCGTAATGATATTAACGATAAACTAATTACGCTTGGAAGGCGAGCTGAAAATGGAAATAAGCTCATTAACTACCTCTTCGAGCAACCTTTTGTAAATGTGAATGAAGTCAGTGACTACCTCGATGTTTCAACGCCTACAGCTAACCGGCTGATCAATGATTTTGAAGAGATAGGGCTCCTCAAGGAGACGACCGGCTATGAACGTAACCGAATTTTCTTCTTCGCCCGGTATTATCAAATATTTCTCGAATAACCCCGGACAGGTGTGCTTATAGTTAAAATATAGGCTGGTAGTTTAACTAAGAAAATCTATAGTTAAAGTTATCATCCAAACTTTAACTAAGGAATTTTATAATTAAATCTTTACCCCGAACTTTAATTAAGGAAAGCTTTAGTTAACGTGTTACTTTTTTTGATTTAACTTACTGCTTATGAATCAGTCTCCCAGCTACTTAGAAGATAACGACTCCCAAATCCCGGCCCTGCGCCTGCTGCAGGCGATGGGATACCGCTATATATCCCCGGACCAAACGTTGGAGCTTCGGGATGGACTACTCTCAAAGTTTGTGTTGGAGGAGGTACTGGTTAGCCAGCTCAGGAACCTCAATGACATAGAATACAAAGGAGAGAGCTATGATTTCCCCGATAATACCTTTAGCCGGGCCAGCCGGGACCTGCAGCAGGTATTAGACGAGGGGCTGGTCAATACCAATGAAACCATTTATGATCTGCTAACCCTGGGCAAGAGCTATGAGCAGATTATAGGGGGTGATAAAAAGAGCTTCCCATTCAAATATATTGATTGGAAAAATCCCGAGAATAATGTCTACCACGTCACGGATGAGTTTGAAATCAAGGGCAAGCAGCAAACCCGCCGCATCGATATCGTGCTGTTTGTCAATGGCATTCCCTTTGGCGCTATTGAGTGTAAACGGCGGGATAAAAAGGGGGCGGTAGATGAGGCCATTTCTCAGCACTTGCGCAACCAAAAACCCGAGGAAGTGCCTGCCTTTTTCCATTATACCCAGCTGCTGGTAGCCACCAACGTAAATGAACTGTCCTATGCGGCCACAGGGACATCCAAGCCATTCTGGTCCATTTGGCGTGAGGAGGATGAGGCGGAAGAAACGGTAAAAGCCTTAACCGGGGCCCCGGATAAAAGTGAAAACTGGAAAGAGCGGCTACGCAATCATTACGAATTAAAACCAAAAGAAACGCACACAGCCCGAGCGCCCACCCTGCAAGATAAAAACCTGTACAATCTCTGCCGCCCGGAACGGCTGTTAGAGCTCACGCGGAAGTTTACCGTATTTGATAATGGGGTTCGAAAAGTAGCCCGCTATCAGCAGTATTTTGGGGTGAAACGGATGATGAGCCGAATCCGGCAAAAGGATGATGAGGGGCGGCGTGAGGGCGGCGTTATCTGGCATACCCAGGGGAGTGGCAAGTCTATTACCATGATTATGATGTCCAAGAACCTCACGCTGGCAGATAACCTGGATAATCATCGCATTATTCTGGTTACCGACCGTACGGATCTGGACGAACAGCTGACCAATACCTTTAAGAGCTGTGGGAAGGAAATAACCCGGGCAAAAACAGGGAAACATCTTGGCGAACTGGTTGAAGATCGGGGAAAACAAAACATCTCCACGATTATCAACAAATTTGATGCCGCCCTAAACCAGAAGACCTTTAAAAACGAGTCTAAGAATATATTTGTCTTGGTCGATGAGTCGCACCGTACCCAATACGGACTGATGCATGCCAAGATGAAGAAAGTATTGCCCAATGCCTGCTATATCGGCTTTACCGGAACGCCCTTGACTAAAAATGAGAAGAACACGGCTCGCAAATTTGGTGGTATCATTGATTCCTATACCATGAATCAAGCCGTAGAGGACGAGGCCGTGGTTCCCATTATCTATGAAGGCCGGGCAGCCATCCTGGATACCTGGAAAGAGAAGATCGACCGCGGATTTGATCGCGATATGGAAAGCATGACCCAAGAACAAAAGGTAGAGTATAAAACCCGCTTTTCAACGCTCAATAAACTGCTTACGGCTCGCCATGTCATTGAAGAAATTGCCGGTGATATAACCGATCATTATCTCAAACATTTAAAGGACACCAAACATAAAGCCCAGCTGGCGGTCCCTGATCGAAAAACGGCGGTACGTTACTATCGGTATTTTAAAGAGCGTGGACAGATCAATGCGGAATTGATCATATCTCCCCCTGATACCCGCGTGGGCAATGATGAGATTTATGATGATCCCAATGATGAAGTACAGGTATTCTGGCAACACATGATGGATCGCTTTCAAAACAAGGAAGACTACGAGAAAAGTCTGGTTAATCTGTTTAAATCAGATGGCGAAGAGGTTGAGCTGCTCATCGTTGTGTATAAACTGCTTACCGGATTTGATGCCCCACGTAATACGGTGTTGTATATAGCACGGTATCTGCAGGAACACAATCTCCTGCAGGCTATTGCACGGGTAAACCGGTTATTTGAGGGCAAGGATTTTGGTTTAGTAATTGATTACAGAGGAATACTTGGCACCTTAAAGGATGCCCTAAACAATTATCAGGCCTTAGATAGCTTTGAGGAGGAGGACCTGCAGGGGGTCGTAACGCCTATTCAAGACGTCATCGATAAGCTGCCCCAATTGCATAGCGAACTTTGGGGAGTATTTAAGGAGTGTGATAATACGGATGATAAAGAAGCCTTAGAGCGTTTTCTTCGCCCCCAGGATATACGGGATACTTTTTATGAAAAGTTGTCCAATTTTGCCCGAACACTACAGGCGGCCTTTTCAGCTGATCGTTTGTTTGATCATATCGATGAGGAGACCATCAATAAGTACAAGCAGGATCTGAAATTTTTTGAGGACCTGCGACGTTCGGTGCGTATTCGCTATTCTGAGTCCATCGATCATCGAGAATATGAAGATCGCGTCCAGAAACTATTAGACTCTTATGTGGGAACCGAAGGCATTGAGCAGATTATTGAACCGGTTAATATTTTCAGCAAAGATTTTTCCGAAGAGCGGCTGGACAACGAGCAGGAAACGGATGCTTCCAAAGCCGATCGCATTGCCAGTAGTACCAAGAAAGTGATTACGGAAAAGATGGAGGAGGATCCGGCTCTGTATCGCAAGTTTTCAGATATGATTCATGAAACAATTCAAAAATTTTTGGATGAGCGCATCTCCGAGAAGGAGTATCTGGAAAAGGCAAAGGAGATTAGCAAGGGCGTCCAGGAGGGGACCATGGGGAATACCCCTGCAAAGCTTAGAGACAAACCACAGGCACGGGCTTTTTATAATACCGTAAAGGATGAGTTTGATAATTATATATCAAATGCCCACCAGGAAGATGAGAATGGCTGCATACGATCCGGGCAACTTAAACAAAAGTATATTGCGGCGGGCCTTGATCTGGATGAAAAGTTAGGCCAATTGGCTATTGTCGACTGGACGACCAATCCGGATATCAAAGACGAGATGTTTATTGCCATCGAGGACTATATGATTGATTTTTTCCGTGATTTAGACCTAAACCGCAACTTTGATGTTATCGAACGCATTGCAGCAACCCTTATCAAACAGAAGCAATCCCGTAGTGCAAACTAACCGTTATACGATTTCGTACGGCACCAGTGAGATTAGGTTCAATCTTACCTACTCCGATCGTGAGACGTTGGAGATCGCCGTATATCCCGACCAGACGGTGTGGGTGACGGCCCCCCATGATACCTCTTTAAACGATATCGAGCAGAAGGTCCGCAAGCGGGCTCGGTGGATCCTAAAGCAACAACGGTATTTTGGGCGGTTTGAGCAGACCAAGGATGACTTTGAATATATCAGCGGAGAAACACACCGATATCTTGGCCGCCAATATCGCCTAAAAGTTAACCAAATTGGTTCATCAGCAGAAGAAACGGTTAAACTAAAAGGCCCATTTCTCCGCATCCGTACCCGCAGCAAAGGGAATACCCCCCACATAAAAGTGCTATTAGACCGTTGGTATAGAAATCATGCGTCCAAGAAGTTTAACGAACGCTTCGAGCTCTGCCTGCAAAACCTCCAAAAGTATGATATTCCGCGTCCCACGTTGAAGCTCTACCGCATGGAGAAGCGGTGGGGCAGTTATACCTCTTCCGGGAACGTGCTGCTAAATCCCCAGCTGATTAAACACCCCACCTACTGCATCGACTATGTCATCGTGCATGAGCTTTGTCATACCAAGCACCCTCACCACGACAAGAAGTTTTACCAATTGCTACATACGGTTCTTCCCGACTGGCAAAAGCGGAAGCATAAGTTGGAGCGTTTTAGTTGAGTCCCTATTTAATTTCTATATTCGTATTCTTTCCATTCCATTGAAGGCTTAATTTTTCTTCCATTTTTTCCGTTGAATTATTTGTAAATGTACTATGGGACTTCAAAGCAGTGCAACCATTAGGTACTAACTCTCTAAATCCACCCTTTAAAGACGGTATGTAAGAGTGATAAATACCAATTATTTCACTTTTGTTAGGTAATCTTATCACTGATCCACTTAATCCATCTCCTAAGTTTTGAGAAGAATTTTTGGCTGCTACTAACAAATCAACTGGGACTCTAGAAGTTCTTCTAAACCCCGCATTTATTTTTTCTGATCTTAAACCGAATTTTAGTTTTTCATCATAAAGTGGGATCTCTCCTTGAAACCCTTCGTCATTAACAATGGCTGATTGGTAACCATTTATATTAATATCTTTGAAAAATTATAGACCATTAAGATTAGAAGATAGTGGTAAAAAAATAACCAACGCAATATCTTCATCTTATAGTGATTTCTAAGGAAAAGTGACTGGCGGCTCTATGCTTAATAGGCCTTTAGATTACTCATAGTAAAAAAATCTATTTTAGAAGGCGCATACGGTAACTGGAACTGCTAGGATGGGCTAGCAGCAGACGACCAATGTGAATAAACAATTCTTATTTTTAATTCTTTTTACCAGCACTTATATCGATGACTTTTGTAGGCTTCTTGGTATTAGCTTTAGATCGTGAATTTGACGAACCCACTTTTCCTTCTTTCTCCATTGTTTTTCCATCGTACTCAACCTTCCAAACAACAGTATATTTTTTGAAGATATTTTCGGGCACCGGTATACCAAAAGATAGGCTAAAGCCAAGTGATTCTCCTGTCTCTATATGTTCCCCTACATCATTTTCTGAAGTTATATTACCATTACCATCTTTGATAGACAATTTTTTTAATAAAACGGGATTGGCCAACTCATTAGTCAAAGATAAAGAGGCTTGATGAACCCTATTCCCAATTACAATGCTTCGTTTAAAATTTGAAACCAAGGCTTCTTGGGGCGTCTTAAAGACTGCCTTCACATCTATATTATCAGTAATATTTATAGTCTGAGGATTTTCGTATTTTTCGGGAGCCTCCTCTGGACCAACAGGCCCTGTGTTCCCTCCCGGTCCTATTGGACCAGCTGGAATTGCAACAAAAAAGTAGACAGTGAGTTAAGGGTGATCATGCAGCTTGTTGGTTGTTAGTTGTTAATAGTTGTTCGGTCTGGGCCGGCGTCCGGTACGCCAGGCTTGAATGCAGTCGCTTTCGGTTGTACCATATGTCAATAAAGCTGAATATAGTTTCGCGAGACTGACGGTAATTACATGTTGTTAGGTATCACTGGACAAGTAAAATAAAATAATGTGAGTTGGACATTTTGTTCCATAATTTACGTTTAAAACGATAAGAGGGGCGGGTTTGATTATTTTACGTTCACCAGGGGAAGATATCAATATGGCTGCATCAGCTAAATATAAACAAGCAGCTTAAAATAAATGAGATTTAAAAAATAGCTTCTGAAGAAAGGCGTAATTTCGTATAAATATCTAGGCGAACCTCCACCGTGTGGCCTGGCAGAACCGCAACCCATTTTCCTATGCATATAGTTACCCGGATATCCAGCTTCCTGTTGCTACTGGGCCTGCTGGCCTGTACGCCCTTATCAACCACGAAAGTGGAAAATGAGCGCACCCAGCAACTCGAACTCCCTTCCTATAAACATGCCGACTCCATTATAACCCATGTAGGTTATCACCTCCGGTACCATGAAACCCATGAACAAGCTCAGTGGGTAGCCTATGAGCTGACCGCCTCCGAGGCAGACGGTCCTGCCGGTCGCACCAATGATTTTAGAGAAGACCCAAGCATATCCACCGGGTCGGCCACCCTCTCGGATTACCGGTACTCGGGATACGACCGGGGCCACCTCATCCCGGCGGGGGACGGGCGGTGGTCGCAAGCTGCTATGAGTGCCACCTTTCTGCTTAGTAACATGAGTCCCCAAGATCCAAGTTTTAACCGGGGGGATTGGAGGACTTTAGAGTCGAAGGTACGAGAATGGGCCAAGGAGAATCGGGCGGTATATGTCGTGACCGGGCCGGCGCTCCAGCAGGGGATCAAGGACACCATCGGGGCCAACCAAGTATCGGTTCCCCGCTACTATTACAAAGTCGTCCTGGACAATACCCCGCCGGAAACCAAGGCCATCGGATTTCTGCTCCCAAACGAAAAACTCCCCTGCCCGCTGAGCCGTTACGCGGTGTCAATCGACTCCTTAGAATCGCTTACGGGCATCGATTTTTATCCCTTACTACCGAACGACCAAGAACAGAAACTTGAATCGCACGTGGAACTACGTCGTTGGGGGTTCAATACCGCTTCTGGTCAATCCACCCCCTGTGATGTTTCGTTTAAATAATAAAACGGAAGCGATAACACCTCCTTCCATACGATTTGGCGGCAGGGATAGGCGCGTTATTTATATATACTTGTCCACCAACATATGGGGCTTTTAGATAAGATCCCTGTTTGAGAGGCATGCCTCCTAATTCTTGACATTAGTTCTTCCAAAAGTAGTAATACGCTCCGCTTGCCTGACGGCCCTTCAATAGCAACTGAAGAATAGCCAGATAATACACCCCAACGGCCTATTTCCCCAAGATACACCAAATACCCTGGAGAAAAGCTAAAAACCAGATATGCAATAATAGAAGGACGCATTATTATATGCCTATTAAGCAAGTATTAAATACCTATCACCTATGGGTTAGGTATATATTAATGGTGGCTTAGCAGAATAACTTGTTCTGTGTAGGGTAATACCCGTATATTACAAACAGTGATTCGAAAAAAGAGCTGTCCTCGCAAGGCTTTTGTTATATCCTTCCTCAAAACACCTCCGAAAGTCATTGCAGCACATACCCGGTAGTAAATCATATTCTTTCTCATATCTTCTAAAAGTCCCTTTGAAAATTTGCGATGCAGTCAGCAATTATATCAATTTCTCGGTAATATTTATTTTTATCCAATAACTTGCTGTTAAGCCTGTTTAGGGAAATATTACCGCAGAATGCAGGCTTGGAAAACCGAAGTCCAGCGCAGAAAAAAACAGGTCCAAACGGGGGAAGTAGCTCTTATTCCAGGAGATCAGTTTGACAAAGAAGTTCAGGAAATGAAAAAACAGTTTTCTGAATGACCTATTCCATTCATCCGCACGCAAGAGAAGAATTTAAAAGGGCTTTTGCCCGCTATGAAACCAATGAGGAAGGGGTAGGGGATCGTTTTTCCAATGAATTTTACGCCGCTCTCGACCGCATGGTATCCTTTTCCAAGCATGGCTGATCTCTGAGAAAGATGAGCGCAGAGTTTTATTTAACAAATAGTTTGGATTTATCGATGAGTAAAAGGATGAACTCCGAGTGAGGACTATCTGCTTGACATTTTCCTTTTTAAAGGTGTTATGTATTTACTGACATTGTCTGATTATATAACTTTTCCATAAAGCTTTCCACTGTGTTAATTGTACTATCTATATATAAATGTTCTATTTTAATGTATCTACAATTCTCTAATTTAAGGGTAGTAGTGTTATTTATAATGTTACGTACTTTTGTTTTATCCCTTGAATGCTCGACGTTAGCATTTGCATGAACGATACAATTTCGGATTCTTTTAAAACTACATAAATCACTCCATTCTCCATTTAATAAAGAAAAGTTTACATTTGCTAAATTTTCATCTTTCAGATACGACTTCGAAGTTTCGATTCCATGCTTGTCGAGACTGGAGAACTTGACAGGGTAATCATGAAGATTACACAAATGACGACATAAACTATTGAGTGAATGCTCTAAAAATGAATAAATGGAGACTAATGTAGATTGCCTATGCAGTTCTATTTGAATATCTTCAATCTTATAATATTCATCTGCATAATACTCAGCTAACTTTTTCTTTTCTCCATGATTTAAATGTTTAAAGGTATGCTCCAGTCGATTTTTGTTCCTATTAAATTTCGCTTCAATCTCAAGATTAAATTCTCTAAAATGCTCAAGAACTATTTTTGAATTTTGTCTAATTGCATTTGCTAAGACTTTATTACCAAACTTTGATGTACTCATAACATTTCCAATCTTCTGGTGAAATCATAAAGTCAAATTTAATAGCCAGTTTTGAAATCAGTTGAACCTTACTGATTGGTAAATACATAACGGCCCCACGCTTAAGCGGCGCAGGGTTTATTAATTTGATTAAAGCAACAAGATTGTCGAGTAACAAACAAGAAAAGAGGGAAAAAGCGAGGCTGCGTCCCGCTTGAATCGCTGGTTATGTGGTATTTCTGCTATTATTAACTAATTTATTAAACTTCCTAAGGGTTTTAGGACTATCTTGCTCATTAGATTTAAGGCATTTGATTTCATGTTCTGAAAAACCATTTTGTTTTAGCTTGTCGGTTGTAATCGGCTCCATATTATTGAAACTGAACTGTATCCAATTAACAGTTTTATCTTCTTTTTTAGAGTCGAAATAAAAGGCACTTCTATTGGGTAGGTCATACTGTTCAAAATATTCTTTATTTATTACAAGTGGATATAGTGGAAGTGATTGCCTATTGGTAGCTGATTTAGAAATATTTTTTAACTCATTGTAATCATTATTGCTAAATACTTGTACTTGAAAAATATGGCTTGATGTCTTTACTACATATATTTTTTCGGATAATGCTAAGTTATCTATACCAAATAAATTTGAAATTTTCCTTTTATACAATTCAAGTATAGGCTTTGAAAATATATTTGAAGCGCTTGGTATAAATATCGAAATTACCATACACAATCCTTTTGATACTGTTAATTCTTTATCATTATCTCTTGTTGTGATGGATTCTATAAACCATGAATATTGACTAATCTCGTCTAAATCTGTTAAGTGTATTGAAGTTCTAGATAGAGCCTTCCATGCTAGTAATGGAATATACGGATGATGCTTTACTCCAAAACTTATTTCAGTGGGAGTATCAAGTCTAATCAATGAGTTTTTTATCTTTCGCTTCCAAAGTATGCTATCTCCTTTGTGAGTTATTTTTGTACCAGTACTTGGAACTTTGTGTTTAGGTATTCTCGTACCTTTCTTTGATTTTCCCTTAACTCCAAGAAGAGTTTTTAAAGGACCTAAGAAATTACCTAGGTGTGATTCATAATTGGCAAATAGCTCATTGCAGTCATCACATTCAGAATGTGATATAATAAGTTTATTCCCTAGCTGTTCTGGCAATAGGTGGGCCTTCTTGTTAAAAGATGCACCATCGTCTTTAGTTCTATTGCAAAATCTACATTTCCATAAGTTTTTATCGACAATACATTGTTCACCGCCCCCTGGGACATTAATGTCTGGATGTTTGATACGATTTTGTAATTCGTAATATTTAAAAAACTGGTAATGGTGATTTTGTTCTTGTTCATTGTATTGTTCAAAAGTTTGACGGTTATTGGAGTTGGATTTATTCATTTCTTGATTATATAAATTTAATACCAAATAACATATAATTGTATTACTGGACAAGTAAAATAAAATAATCTGGTTTGGATGTTTTGCTCCATAATTTATGTTAAAACGATAGGAGAGGTGGTTTTGATTATTTTACGTTCAGCAGGGGAAGATATCAATATGGCTGCATCAGTTAAATATG
>DATGUX010000320.1:0-2063 GCA_035300985.1 Fodinibius sp. | reverse complement strand
AGTACGCAAACGTGAATTCCGGAAGCTCTGGATCACACGCATTAATGCCGCTGCCCGCCAAAATGATACCACCTACTCACGGCTAATGGGAGCCCTGAAAAAGAAAGAAATTGAGATCAACCGCAAGGTATTAGCAGACCTTGCCGTCAATGATCCGGAGACCTTCAGTGCCATTGTTAAAGAAGCATCTAACTAACGGCACTTATTTTATAAAGAGCCGATTCGCCTGCTGTCAGGAGGATCGGCTTTTTATTTTAGTACTGGTCTTCCGTCTATTTTTATTCAGGTTTTATCCTCTCTTCTATTGAAGAATATCATTGAATTAAATAGTTTCAGCCTTGACAACCATAGCTGACAATTTTGATTGCTTAACGCCCCTTTCATGCTTGAATATATTAAAGCACTAAAAAAAGAGATTACCTCCTTCTCGATAACCGACGAAGAAGAACTGGAAGCCTTTCGGCTGGAATTCCTATCCAGAAATGGAAAAATTCCTGCCATGTTCTCTCGCATGAGCGAAGTGCCCAGCGAAGAAAAAGCCCAGGTCGGACGGGCTATGAATGAAGTCAAGAATTTAGCCCAGCAAACCTTTGATACTAATAAAGACCAGCTGGAACAGAAGGAAACAGCCGACCTACAGGCCCGTGATGATCTTTCTTTGCCTGCTCCGCCCTATTCGGCCGGCTCTTTCCATCCCTTGACTCAAACGCTGGAAGAGATGAAAAGCATCTTCTATCGGCTGGGCTTCTCTGTTGCCGACGGACCTGAAGTTGAAGACGATTTCCATAATTTTACGGCGCTGAACTTCCCGCCCAATCATCCCGCCCGCGATGAGCAGGACACTTTTTTTATCCGCAAAGATGACGATCGCAATGTGGCAGACCTGGTGCTCCGTACGCACACCTCCCCGGTTCAGATACGATTAATGCAGGAGCAAAAGCCGCCTATCCGGGCCATTATGCCCGGGCGCGTGTATCGCAATGAAGCTGTTTCTCCTAAATCTTACTTCTTATTCCATCAGGTGGAAGCTTTATACATCGATACGGATGTCAGCGTGGCGGATCTAAAAGAAACATTAATCAGTTTTGCTAAGCTGATGTTCGGCAAGGAAGTAAACTATCGGTTACGGCCTGGATTTTTCCCCTTCACTGAGCCCAGTTTGGAGATGGATATCTGGTGGAATCCCTCCGGAGCAGAAGGCGAAGGCCGCTGGCTCGAGATATTAGGCTCCGGCATGGTCGATCCCAATGTGCTTACCGCCGTTGATATCGACCCGGAAGAATATACCGGCTTCGCCTGGGGCATGGGCGTAGAACGTATTGCCATGCTTCGCCACGGCATTGATGATATTCGCATCTTCTATCAGAATGATGTTCGCTTTTTAGAACAATTCCATTAATAATCCATTCCGAAGAGAACGCTAATAATAAATTATACGGATATACGCTGATTTAATCTTTCAGTACTCCCCAATTTGCTTAACCGTGTTCTATAAAACTATTTGCAGCTAAATGAAAATTTCTTACAATTGGCTAAAAGAATTTATTAACCTCGAATTATCGCCGGAAGATACGGCAGAGAAACTCACCCTCATCGGCCTTGAAGTGGATGAAATTATCCCCTATGGCAGCTCATTAGAGGGGGTTGTAGTGGGTGAAGTGCTGGAAGTGGGTGATCATCCCAACGCCGATCGTCTGCGAATTTGTATGGTCAATACGGGGGATGAAACGAAACAAATTATATGTGGTGCTGATAACGTAGCGGCCGGCCAAAAGGTGCCGGTAGCAACGGTAGGTGCTACTCTTCCACCTCCCAAAGAGGGAGATAAGTTCTTTATCATCAAAAAGGCCAAGCTTCGGGGCGAGGAGTCCTACGGCATGATCTGCGCCGAGGATGAGCTGGGATTGGGCGGTGACCACAGCGGCATTATGGTGCTTGATCAACAGCTCAGCGCAGGCACACCACTGAAAGAGGCGATTGATCTTTACCAGGACACCGTCTTTGATATTGAACTTACTCCCAACCGCCCCGACGCCACTTGTCACCTCGGCGTCGCCCGCGAT
>DATGUX010000319.1:0-5333 GCA_035300985.1 Fodinibius sp. | reverse complement strand
AGGCTGTCATCAACGATGTTAAACCGATCGATATCTTTCAGATACTCATTACAAAGTTCTTCAAAGATCGGCACGAGTGTTGCCGAAGTATGGATAAGTCCTACTGTCTTTTTGCTCATAACTTTTCTTTATTTTTAGATTTTAAAATCATTATTGATACGTTGTGGCCGCCGAGTAACTCTTACAACTATAAAAGCATTTGTGGTCAATTTTTTGTGTAAATCAACGATTTATTCCATCTCATTTATCACTATATACGCGGGAATTAATTCCCGCGCTTGTGATAAGACTGAATCCAATCAAATTGCTTCTTTCCCTTCCAAGACCATTCCAAAATATTCCTCAGGCCCCACTTGTCCGCCTTTGATGTTCACTTCAAGTCCATCCAGTGCCTCTTTTGAGGACGTAACCCTGCACAATGGTGCGCCGGGAACAACTGGGGCGATCATCTTCAATGCTTCGATTTCCAACGCACGCGCGGCGAAGCTGGAGGTATCTCCGCCGGCAAAGACTACGCGCTGGAGATTGGTCTGGCCTGATACCCCTCCCACGATTTCTCCCAGTGCAGTGCCAAACAGCCGGGCTGTGCGGGTCCGTATCTCGTAATCGCTCAGTCCCTGTTGGTCAAACACCGTCTTGGTGGCACTGATCCGTGAGTCATCAGCCCCAAAACTGGTATGTACGATAACATTTTTTCCCTGCCTCAGCTGTTTCAGAACCTTGGCAACATGCTGGTGATAAATCGAAGGTGTATTTCCTTTTTTGGCAAGGGCTTCTGTATTTAGGGATACTTCTTCAAAACCGTTCGAAAGTGCCCACCCGATCTGTTCCGAAGTAACCGGCGATCGGCTCCCGGAAACCACCAGCATCGGTTCTGCTTTTCCCGGGGATTTCCAATTTTCTTTCGGTCGCAATCTTGCTTCTTGTATCCAATGATTGCCCAGTGCCATTTCAATACCGGAGGATCCCACCGAAAAAAGGGGCTTATCTTTTGTTCCGTATTTATCAATCAGGTTCCCAACCCGGGTCATATGTTCCTCTTTCAGGGCATCAAAAAGGACTACTTCGGCTCCTTTACGGATACATTTTTTAAGAATTTTGCGGGCTTCTTTCTCTTCTTTGCTGACTTCCAGTATGTCAAGCAAACCGATTTTTTTTGCCGTTTGTTGGCCGAGGTGCAGACGAAGATCACTTTCATCGGCCGGTGTAATCGGATGATCTTTCATAGAAGGATGGCGGTCCAAACGGTAAATATCGCCGTCACTTCCGATGCCCATCCGGGCAAACAGGTTGCCGAAGGTACAATATCTTCCGAGGGCGGGAGCTGCCACCAGCAAAGGAATGAAGCTGGAATCAAATATATCTGCGGCGATGTCAATCACTTTACCAATGCTTCCAATAGTCGGGGACGAATCAAAAGTGGAGCAAACTTTATAATGAACATGCTTTGCCTTTAACTTTTTCATCGCTTCTAAAGCATGTGGAAGCTCCTGCTCCATTTCTTCTGGTGTCATGGCCCGACTTCTCCCGGCTACTCCAATGGCATCCAGTGGCTCATATTTGGAGAGCTGGTCGGGCGTAGGTGGTTCCATAAAGAGTACCGTTTTAGCTCCAACCCGGCTCATAAACTCCAGAGCATCGGTGGAGCCGGTAAAATCATCACCATAGAAAGCCAATAAACGATCTGAATTGCCGGCCATTACTGATCTCCCCCGAATTTTTGAACAGATTTTGCAAATTCAGGGTACTTATCGGCCATCTCTTCCACCGACTTTCCCTCAACAGTCCCTTCCCAGGCCTGTTTCAACGCTTTTACGCCCTCCGCGGGACCTCCGGGATGCCCAAGGATACCCCCGCCGGCCATATAAAGCAGGTCTGTTGTGCCCGTACGACGATAGGTCTCCGGGGCTTGTCCGCCCCACTGTCCCGACGAAACCACCGGCAGTATTGAATAACCGCCGAGCAGAGGTTTCAGACAATATTTTATAGATCTAACCACCGAATCATCCGACTCCCAGAATTTATTCTGAATGCCGTTCACATGGATTTGATCAACCCCTGCCAGCCGCCACAATTTTTGATAAGCAGGAAACTCAATGCCCAGCAACGGGTGCCGATTCAACATACCCCAACCATTGCGATGACCGTGAATGACCAGCTCTCCCTGGTCACAAATTTTCTTAGCGGCGGAGAGTCCTATGCTATTGAGACTAAGCATAGCACAGGTGCCACCCGATTCCACAATCTGTTCATAACGGCGCAGCATATCATCCATCTCGCCGCTAATGTTAAAGGCATACATCACTTTTTTTCCGGTCTTCTCGGCACGCTTATTGATCACTTCCATCACCGCCTCCAGCCGCTTCTCAAATGGAGAATTGGCCGTTGACCCCATCAACTCATCATCCTTTATAAAGTCAATGCCGGTGTCCACCAATGTATCCACCAGCTCAGCAGTTTGTGCAGACGTCATACCAACACTTGGCTTGATGATGGTTCCTATCAGGGGTCGACCCTGTACTCCGGCTGCCTGCCGACTCCCTTCAATACCAAAATTCGGGCCGTCAAAATGTTCGCCGAACGAAGGGGGCACTTCCAGGTTCATGAGCTTAAGCCCCGTGAACTGGGGGAGTTCATACAGGTTACCTTGAAGCGTAGAAATCATCACTGGCAGATTGTAGCCAAAATTTTCGATGGACCAGGATACTTCTACATTCGCTCGCTGGTATGACTGCTCTTCCGAATTCACACCGAGCAAGCTTGGGTTTTCCACGCTATCCAAAGGCTCTATGGATTCCACACGAGCTGCGAAACGTTCTTTTAGTTCGTCGGTCTCCCCCGGCACATCAGTAAAAGTCCCTGAGGACTGTTCCCCGGCCAACACTTGGGCGGCTTGTTCAATTGCCAGCGGGGTCTCTATATAGTACTGTGCGGTAATTCGTTCCATAAATTGAGAAAGAAATCGTATTTCAACTTACCTGATGATCGGCATCCAAACGGTCATATTATTCTTGCTTCCACGGTTACCCCAGGCATAATAGGGCATCAGCCGAATACTTACCGGGCTTGGCTCTTTAGATGATATCTCTCGGTAAAGTTGCCCTTCCCATTCCGGCTCCTGAATTAACTTTGCCTGCCCTCTCAAGGCTATAACCTCACTCGAACCAATCTGGCTGTGCACTTTTTCAAATTTGATGTCCGATGGAATGGCAATATCAAAAATCGACTCGCTTTTAGGAGCATCCACTGATTCCATGCTATATACAATGGGGCCACGCTTCACGGCCACTTGGTTACGGTTCACCTCCACCAGGGGGTTCGCTTCCAGCAATTTAATTTCCATTGGCAGATCCAGCGTTATCTGATCCCCAGCTGACCAGCTTCGATTGATCTCAGCATAGGTTCCGGGCTCTGCCTCTATATCAATTATGTTGCCATTCACCTTAATATTTGCATCGTCCGCCCAGCCCGGGATGCGCAAAAAGACTGAAAACTCTTGACTTAGAACGGTATCAAGTGTAAGGTTGATTTTTCCTTCCCATGGATAATCCGTCTCCTGAGTTATGCTAAGGTCACCGCCATCATTGCCCAGGGAGGTTGACAGCGTATTGCTGCCATAGATATTGACATACAATCCCTCATCCGACAAGCTGTAGGCAAAATTTTGGACTTCCGCTACCGTGCGTATTAAATTAGGCGGACAACAATTTGAAAGGCTGATATATTCCTGTCGATCCTTGGACCACCGCAGATTATAGGGTAGGTCGTTATCGACCCGCAATGGATTTGTGTAACAGTAGCGACGTCCATCGAGACTTACGCCAGACAGTACACTGTTATGGAGTGCCAACTCCACGATATCAGCATACTTCGCTTTTCCCGTGGCCAGGAGCATCCGCCAGTTCCAGAGCACATGCCCGATATTGGCACAGGTTTCATTATGTGCTCTCATATTGGGCAGTTCGTAAGAATTTCCGTAAGCCTGGTGCACCTGCTGTATTTCAGACGGATTATAGGTCGTACCATCAGGGGTGACGCCATCATATAGGGCTCCTGTAGCTCCCGTGACATACATCTTCGTTTGCACCACATCTTTCCAGATCTTTTTCAGGGGCTCCAAAAGCGTCTGATCCCCGGTTTCCATGTACAGATCCGCTACGCCAGCGTACAGGTAGTTGGCCCGAACCGCATGCCCCACCGCTTTGGTCTGCTTGCGGAATGGCTTATGGTCTTGGTTGTGATACGTTCCCTTTTCGACCTTATCCCGTAGTGCTATTAACCCCTTGGCCAGCTCAAGATATTTGGGATCACCTGTGGTACGATACATCTCGACAACGCCCATATAATGCGAGGGGCATATGGCATTACTAACCAGTTTGGACGGCTCATTTTTATATATCTCGTATAAGAAATCAGTGGCTCTTGTCGCTATGTCCAGTAACGATCGCTTACCGGTCGCCCGATAATGGACCGCAGCAGCGGTCTGCAAATGTCCGATGTTGTACGTTTCAAAATCACGGTTCAGTGGCTGAGCATTTTTATCACCATTCTGGCGTGCTATGGTTAAGGCCGTAAAAATATAGCCATCCGGTCGCTGAGCCTTGCCAATCACATCCACAATACGATCCATCGCCTGTCTCAAGGTATCTTCTTTGGTGATGGCGTAAACCGAGGCCAATCCTTCAAACCATTTGTAGAAATCACCGTCATGAAAAGTTGGTCCTTCATGTACTCCCTCCTCCAAACCTGCAGCAATTTCAAAATTCCGAAAAGCGTGACTTATTTCAGGATCCTGATAGATCTGCCCCATATGTGGCACCATCGACTCCCGCGCTACCTGGAACCGTTCGGCCCAAAAACCCTCGGTCCACTGTACTGCATCCATATTAACGCTGTGCATTGCAGCATGTCGACTCTCAGCCGTATTGACCAATGCCCGCTGCTGGGCTGTTGCAGTAGTTATTGATATCAGTAACCCCAGCAGTGCACTAAAAACAAAACCTGTCCGTGTTTTCATAATCTTTTATTAAATGTTAAAAGCAATCATCGTTTGCTAATTATTGAAATATTTTTCAGTTATTTTCTGTAGCTCCCCAAAACTGCGTATTGCATGCTCGGGGAGCTGACTTCCATCTTCCCCGAAGACATACAGCTCAGATTCGTCCTCCACTTCTACCGCTGATTCGTCAATAGTCCCTTTTTCGTCGTTGGCAACTTCCAACTTCAATCCCAGGTGCCGGGCCATAAACGGATACATAGCTGCTCGTTTGGACGGTCCGTAATCATGACCTTCGGTGGGGAAGTGTTTATTCTCAACCTGCGACTCCTTTCCA
>DATGUX010000318.1:0-3611 GCA_035300985.1 Fodinibius sp. | reverse complement strand
GGGATCAGCTGTTTGGCGTGATGGTCCGCAACCAACAGCCCGCTACCGCTTACTTTGGTCTGCCAACGAATCGTGTGGTAGAGATTGGAGCTCAGGTTGAACTGTAGCTGCTATTTTGCTGCTTAATAAAGTTCTCCCATTTGATCGCTTCTGTCTTTGTCTCAAATCCCTTCACATACCTCACTTTCCAGGGAATACCCGGCTTCGTTGATGGACTTGATCCACTATTGTGGCGCGCCAGTCGACGGTCAACACCAACGGAAGTATAACCGGTGTAATACTGGTCTATCGATTCACTGTATAAAATATAGGTATAAAACATGGGGGCAATAAAAAAGCCCTCGCAGAATATGCAAGGGCTTTTGTTTGAGCGGGAGATCCCGAAGCATCGGGACGTCCTTCTCGTTGGTTCTCCCGAAAGATCGAAGGACCCTGCCGCTGAGCTACTCCCATTCATTCTCATCGGAGGCCATCAGTTTTTTAATAAACCGCCTGCTTTTTTGCCGCTTAATAAAGTTCTCCCATTTGATCGCTTCTGTCTTTGTCTCAAAACTTTTCACATACGTCACCTTCCAGGGAATACCCGGCTTCGTTGATGGACTTGATCCACTATTGTGGGGCGCCAGTCGACGGTCAACGCCCACGGAAGTATAACCGGTATAATACTGGTCTATTGATTCGCTATATAAAATATAGGTGTAAAACATAGGGCAATAAAAAAAGCCCTCGCAGAATATGCAAGGGCTTTAGTTTGAGCGGGAGATCCCGAAGCATCGGGACGTCCTTCTCGTTGGTTCTCCCGAAAGATCGGGAGAACCCTGCCGCTGAGCTACTCCCATTCATTCTCATCGGAAGCCATCAGTTTTTTAATAAACCGCCTGCTTTTTTGCCGCTTAATAAGGTTCTCCCATTTGATCGCTTCTGTCTTTGTCTCAAAACTTTTCACATACGTCACCTTCCAGGGAATACCCGGCTTCGTTGATGGACTTGATCCACTATTGTGGCGCGCCAGTCGACGGTCAACGCCAACACTGGTATAACCGGTATAATACTGGTCTATTGATTCGCTATATAAAATATAGGTGTAAAACATGGGGGTAATAAAAAAGCCCTCGCAAAATATGCAAGGGCTTTGGTTTGAGCGGGAGACGAGAATTGACCTCGCGACCTTCTCGTTGGCAACGAGATGCTCTACCGCTGAGCTACTCCCGCTTAATATCAATGAGCTAAATTACAACAACTTTTTGAAGTAAAGCGCTCTTCGATATACTTAAAAAGCGACCTCCTCGTTGGTTCTCCCGAAAAAATCGGGAGGAATCTACCGCTGAGCTACTACGCTTTTCAAGCAGACCCAAATATAAGGCTATTGTCCTATACTTTTCAACTAAAAAACAGGAATTTATAAAACAATGGTCTCGCTTCTTTTGGGGCCTTTGGAGAGGATTGTTAAATCTACTCCAAGGTATTCTTCAATATAGTTCAGAAACTGCCGGGCTGCATCGGGCAGATCAGCTATATCACTACAGCTATCGAGCGACTGCTGCCATCCGGCCATTGTTTTATACTGCGGTTGAATCGTACTAAAGTCGGCCCGTTGCGGCGGAAATACGTCCGTAGTCTTTCCATCTATCGCATAGGTTGTGCATAATTTAACCTCTTCAAACTGGTCTAAAATATCCAGCTTGGTGATAGCAAGCTCGTTGATTCCATTAATACGTACGGCATACTTTAAAGCAACCAGATCGATCCATCCGCAACGACGGGGCCGGCCTGTTGTTGCACCAAACTCTTGTCCTGCCTGTCGCAGCCGTTCTGCCTCTTCCCCATGAAGTTCCGTAGGAAAAGGTCCATTGCCAACGCGCGTACAATAGGCCTTGGTAATGCCCATCACCTTATCTACAGCTGTTGGCGGGATACCGGAACCGGTACAAGCACCGCCGGCTGTTGGGCAAGAGGAGGTCACATAAGGATAAGTGCCGTGGTCAACATCTAACAGGCTGCCCTGAGCACCTTCCAGCAACACCTCTTCACCATTTTCCACTGCCTCATGCAGAATATGGGCGGTATTGGCAACATAGGGACTTAGCAACCGGGCAGCTGCCAGCAGGTCATTAATAATGGGCTCCGGCTCGATTGGATCTCTTTTATATATGTGCTGGAGCGCCTCGTTAATATCAGCGATATTGGAGCTGACCTTTTCCCTTAGCAGCGCAGGATTAGCCAGGTCTCCCATTCGAATACCTACCCGCGACACCTTACTGACGTAAGCCGGTCCTATCCCCCGCCCTGTCGTTCCGATGGCATCTTCACCGCGCTGCTCCTCTTTTACTTCATCAAGCAGTTGGTGATAAGGCAAAATAATGTGGGCAGCACTGCTTATTTTAAGGCGTTCCTCAAGGTTGCCGGTCCAATCGCTGACCTCTTCAATCTCCTCAAGTAATGCATGCGGATCTACTACCACTCCATTACCAATAATACAGGTCGCGTTGCCGTTAAAGATGCCCGAGGGAACAAGATGCAGCACTATTTTCTTATCATCAAACTCCAGGGTATGGCCGGCGTTGGCCCCCCCCTGATAGCGAACGACATAATCCGCCTTTTTACTTAGCAGATCAACGATTTTTCCCTTTCCTTCATCGCCCCACTGGGCACCTACAACAACTCGAATAGACATAATGATTATTTGACATAAAAAAGGGGCGTCACCACCCCTATTTTATTTTTTAAAATTATTAGTATTAAATTATTCTTCTTCCGGATCTGAAAACGACTCCACCGCCTTTTCAAGCGACTTGAAGTGTTTGAAGACGGTAATAAGTTTGGTGATGACCAACAGGCTCTCGATCTTGTCGGTAGCATTGGCAATTCGAAGATCACCGCCAGCCTTGCGCATCGTCGTCAAGCCTCCAATCAGCATACCGAGGCCGGAAGAGTTCATAAACTTAACCTTCCCGAGATCGGCCACGATATTAGTCTTATCATCGTCAATTAGCTCATGCAACTTTTCATTTAAACGAACCGCTACAGGCCCGCCCATTACGTTTCCTTTAAACTCGATAACAACACAATTATAACGCTCAGATATATTGAAGCTCATAATATTGCCCCATTCACTTTTATTGGGAGTTCCTATTTAAGAAAAGGCTTTTTAGCATATTCCCTAAACTAAATTTGCCCTATGCAATTTGTACGAAGGTGGCATATAATTGTTGCATCCTGCAACCTTTTTTTTGCCACTTCCTAATTCATGATGCTTTTGCAGCAGCATTTACTTTCTATCCCATGTGCTATTGAAAGTAACCTTTTATGCTGAGCATTGCCTCCGTAAAATTCAAAAATTTCTCAAAAAATAGGCCTGAGCTTATACTTGCGATTATGATGCTTTTTGTTTGCGCTCTTCCAGCTCTACCACCATTGAACTGGCTATGAAGAGCGAGCTATAGGTACCGATGACAATACCAATCATCAGCGCGAATGAAAATCCTTTTAGGACCTCACCGCCAAAAACAAAAAGTACGGTTACTACAAATAAAGTTGTCAGGGAAGTTATAACGGTACGGCTGAGCGTATCATTTAAACTTTTATTAACCATCTTGCTGTAGGCCATCGTT
>DATGUX010000317.1:0-6290 GCA_035300985.1 Fodinibius sp. | reverse complement strand
CAAGCAGTTGCGATCGAAGCTCGAACAAATTGACGGGTTCACCGTCCGTGATATTGGCCAACGGCAATCGGGCATTGTAACTTTCACCGCGGAACAGCATTCTGCAGAAACTATAAAAGACAAGCTGGCTGATGACCAAATAAACGTTAGTATATCACCCAAAAGCAGTACTTTAATGGATATGAAAAACCGGGGGCTTGATCAGGTGGTACGCGCATCGGTACATTATTACAATACTGCGGAAGAGATTGACCGGCTGGCCACTGCCCTGAAAGACCTCAGCTCAGGCTGACTTTGAAGCCGGCAGGGGCACGTCTTTATATTGCAGCTCGTACAACTTGCGATAAATGCCGCCCTCTTTCTTCAGCAACTGATCGTGCGTGCCCCGCTCCCGGATTTCTCCTTTGTGCATGACCAGTATTTGATCCGCCTCGTGGATGGTTGACAGCCGGTGAGCAATAACGACGGAGGTCCGTCCCTCCATCAGCTCATCACATACCCGGTTGACAATTTGTTCGGTCTCGGTATCCACGTTGGAAGTGGCCTCGTCAAGTACCAAAATATTGGGATCGTACACCATGGCCCGAATAAAGCTGATAAGCTGCCGCTGGCCCATAGACAGAGATGATCCGCGCTCGCTAAGCTTATAGTTGAAACCTCCGGGCAGTCGATTAATAAAACGGTCCGCCTCTACCCTGCGGGCTGTTTCTATCACCTTCTGCTCCGAAATGTCGGGATTACCAAGCGTAATATTTTCCATGATAGTGCCCGAAAAGAGCGCATTATCCTGCAGCACCAGCGCAAAGTGGGAGCGCAGCTCTTCAAGTGTTAGGTCGCGAATATCTACCCCGTCCAGCAAAATTTTCCCGCGATTAATATCATAAAAACGCATCAGCAGATTAATAATGGTGGATTTTCCGGCACCGGTGGCTCCCACGATAGCGATAGTTTCGCCCGGATTAGCCTCAAAAGAGATGTCTTTAAGCACTTTCTCTTCCTCATTATAGCCAAAGGAAACCTCATCGAAGGTAATAGCTCCCCTGGGATCACTAATGTGCCGGGGATTTTCAGGATCCGTAATTTCATTTTTAGTATCCAGTACGGAAAATATTTTTTCGGATGATGCCAGCGCCGACTGCAGGGTATTAAACTTTTGGGAAAGTCCGCGGATGGGCCGGAAGAAGTCCCGCACATATTGCACAAAAGCCAATAGGATACCGAAAGTAACCTGATCCATCAGTGCTCGTCCGCCTCCGAACCATATCACCAGGGCCATAGCAAAGCTGGCAATGATTTCAACTACGGGCCAGAAGATGGCAAAGTAGAAGATCGTTTCAATATAGGCTCCCTTATAGCCGCTGTTAATATCCTTAAACTGCCCGCGTTCTCTGTCCTCCTTATTAAAGAGCTGCACAACGGCCATACCGTTAATATGCTCCTGTACGAAAGAATTGAGCCGGGCAATCTGGTCACGCACTTTTAGAAAGGAGACGCGCACCTTGGCCCGAAACAGAAAGGTAGCGTAAAAAAGGATTGGAAGCACGGATATGGCCACCAGCGACAACTCCCAGCTCATGCTGAACATAAAATAGAGGATGAAGAAGATGCGGAACATATCTCCCATCATATTCACTACACCGTCACTGAGCAGATCGCTGAGTGCTTCAATATCGCTTGTGGTACGCGTAATGAGCCGGCCAATCGGATTTTTATCAAAAAACTGCACGTGCAGCGACTGGATCTTCTGGAAAACTGCATTACGCATATTATACAACACTCCCTGACCGAACCAGCGAGTCAAATAGGTGTTAATGACCAGTAGAATAAACTCACTTACCAGAGCTCCGATCAGCAGTAAAACTATCCACAGCAAGCCCTCCATATCCTTATTACGGATATATTCGTCGACGGCAACCTGCGTAAGCTTGGGACGAATGGTTCCCATGAAGGATGCTGCCAGTGTCAGCGCAATTCCCAACAGCACATAGCCCCGGTAGGGTTTTATAAATTGATAAAGCCGCTGGAGTAATTGGGAATCAGCGGCTCCATCACTTTGTCTTCTATTGCTCACGTGTGTGTTGGTTTAGAACCGGTCGAAATCATCAAAAGGTGTACGCGGCGTAATCTGCTTGGGTTTACGCTCTTCCCGGTCGTTATTTCCTCCATTATCGTTACTGCTCGAAGAACGTGAAGAGGAAGAGCGTGAAGAACGGCTGCTTTCGCTGCTCTTACGTTTTCTTCTGCCGGAGGTTTTCTTTTTTCTTTTGCGCACACGTTTTTTGGAGGTCCGTTTGACACGCTTTTTACCGGAGGAACTTCTGCTTCCTTTTCCGCCGTCATCCTGCCCTCCTTTATCGCGGTTGATCTCTTTCAGATAAACCTTGGCCTGGATGATTCCCTTCTCATGGGCCGGATCTGTAAAGATAGGCCGCAATTCGGTGGCTACCCAAGTGGGAAAGAAGTCATCGCGAGCTTCGCGCAGCAACACATATTCGTTCGTGTAACGCGCTGAGAAGTGCGAAATAACCAATAGCTTGGTCTTTGCCTCATTGGCCACGCGGGCAGCGTCTTTTGCCGTAGAATGTCCGGTCTCTTCAGCTTTGTCAGAAAGGCTCTCGTTAAAGGTGGCCTCGTGAATAAGTACATTGGTATTCTTGGCCAGCCGTACTGAGTTTGGACAATATTTGGTGTCGGTTATGTAGGCAAAGCTGTCGCCGGGACGCGGGTGACCGACAATATCAGCCGATTTTACCACGGTTCCGTCCTCCAGCTCTACATCTTTGCCGGCTTTAAGATCTTTATACTGCCAGTCTTCACTGATGCCCTGCTCTTGTGCTTTTTCGGCATCAACCTTGCCCGGGCTATCTTTCTCCTGCAGGCGGTAGCCTATGCAGAATTTGGTATGATTGAGCGGGCGTGCTTCTACATAATATTCATCAGCATCAACAACGCGCTCTTCTTCAAAATCCTCGCTCAATTCTACGTAGTTGATCTCATACTTTAAACTGAGGTTTGAGAAATCAAAGTTCCACTCCACAAATTCCTGTAAGCCTTCAGGGCCTACCAACGTAATAGGTCGGTCTCGGCGCTGTAGCTGCAGGGTGGAAAGTAGTCCCATTAGACCGGAATAGTGGTCCGTATCAAAATGGGAAATAAAGATATAATCTATCTGAGAACGTTTTAATCCCCCTTGAAGCATACGCATCTGGGCGTTTTCGCCGCAATCGAATAGAAAAACACTACCCTCGCGCCAAACGGCCACAGATGATAAGTGTCTGGTTGCTGTGGGCGTTGCCGATGCAACACCTAATGGTACAATAATCATGGTTATCTCCTGGTTTTAGGATCTGGTTGCGATCAAACAACCAATCTTAAAGTTAACTTTTATTTTTACTTGTTAGATTTCGGCCAACTCTTCTTCAATAAGCTGCTTGTTATACATTACTGAATATCGACCTTCCGCATCCAATAGTTCTTGGTGCGTTCCTTTTTCTATAACTGTTCCATCTTCGAGATAGTATATGATATCAGCATCTTTTATCGTTGATATTCGATGACTTATCATTATGGTTGTCCTTCCTTTCAGTTCATTTCGAAGATGACGTAGAATAGATTCTTCTGTCTTAGTATCAACGGCGCTGAGCGAATCATCCAATATAATGATTTTAGGATCTCTAATTAAAGTCCGGGCAATAGCGGTACGCTGCTTCTGTCCCCCGGATAAGGTGATGCCTCGCTCGCCTAAAATGGTTTCAAACTGTTTGTCAAAGTCCAAAATATTGTCTCTTACCTGGGCTTTTTCAGCGGCATCCTCAATCTCATCTTTGGTAGCCCCGGTTGTTCCAAACCCAATATTCTCGCCAATCGTTTCAGAAAACAAAAAGGTATCCTGCGGGACAAGCCCAATGTTCTCTCGTAGCATCTTTAATGGAATTTTCTTGATATTTGTTCCGTCAATTAAAACTTCTCCCTCCTCAACCTCAAATAAGCGTGGTATCAATTCTACCAGCGTAGTCTTTCCGCTGCCTGTTCGACCAACGATGGCGGCATTCTCTCCCTCTTTAATGGTTAGGTTAACATTGTGCAATGCGTATTCTTGCGCTCCGGGATACTTGAAGGATACATTTTTGAATTCAATTTTTCCATTAATATTATCTATAGAATGGTCGGTTTCCGGGCGGTCCTCAATAGTTACCTCCTCGGTGAGTATATCATTGATGCGTTTCCAGGAGGCCATCGATCGCTGAAAGCGGTTGACGGTATAACCCAAAGAGGCTACGGGCCAAGTCAAATAAGCAACATAAATGATATATTCCATAATGTTACCTATCGTCAATACGCCTTCAATGACCAGCTGCCCCGCCTTCCACACTACAATAACGATGGAAAGACCAATAAGCAGATTCAGTGTAGGATGAAAGAGCGATTCAACCATATCCAGCCGCAGCTTCTTTTTCCGGTAGCGCTCGCTTTCCCGGTCAAATTGTTCTTGTTCATACTTCCCGCGGTTGAAGGCTTTAATGAGCCGGATACTTGTAAAGGATTCGTTGGCACGTCCGGCAATGGTGGAATACTGCTCCTGGATAACCCTTGAATAATCGTTGATGTAGCCGCTCACCCAGTAGGCAAAGACGGATAAAAAAGGCAGCGGCAGCAGTGCCCAGAGCGTCAGCTCCGGACTCACGATAATCATCATAGTAATGATAAAGCCCGCGCGGGTCAGCGTATTGATGGTATACATATAAGCCGGACCAAAATACTCCCGCACTTTGGATACGTCTTCAGTTGCCCGCACATAAACTTCGCCGGATTCGTATTTGCTGTAAAAGCGCTGGGGCAGCTTCAAAAGCTTGTCAAAAATATCATTGCGCAGATCAAATTCCATCTTGCGAGAGGCAACGATCAGCGTTTGCCGGGTAGCGAACAGCAGTCCGCCGGATAATATTACAGCACCTACCAGCAGAAAGGCATTTTTAGCCAGTGGCCAGCTGGCCTCGCTGTAAAAAAGCACGTTGATGATGCTATCAAAAGAGCTGGAATCTTTGGTTTCTATCTGCGAAACCTGATCTATGGTTTTCCGCAAAAAAACCGGTATCCACACCAGAAAGAAATTCGAGGTCGTCAAAAAAAGTGACCCCAGAATAATGGTTACCTTATATTTTTTAAAATATTTATTTAGCTTGCGCAGCGAAGACAAGGATTTGATATAGAGTAGGTTACGCGATTCTATCGGATGTAATGAATGAAACTAAGCTACCGTGACGTCACTGTATTTATTAATCCAATATTCAGCCAGGTTGTAACCGGACAAATAGGCGTTTTCGAGAGACGTGCCGCCAAAGTAGTTCCCTACTAACGCAAGCGGAGCATCAATCATTTCCAATTCTATAAAATAATCGTTCAGCGGATTTCGAGGTCTAAAAAACTTCCACCGGTGCAGATAGGTACTTTGGGCTTTGAATACCCACGGGCCTACTATATCAGAAGCTATTTCCAGCATCTGTCGGGTAACCTCTTCATCGCCGGTATTTTCATGGTCTTGAAAGAAGCGGTCCGTTGACTGCAGCAGCAAACCTGTTGAATCATCGACTCCTCTCTTGGCGGATTCATTACCAATCCAAGCCAGCGGGCTATTTTCGCATCGTATGCCTTTCCAATCCGGAGACGGCCGGTCATAAGTGGCCGCCAGTGAAATGCGGTCATCATAATGCACATCATCAATTTGGCGGATTATTCTCCGGGCGGGCGTCTCATCTTGTGCCGTTTGCAATACCCCGTAAGCTTCTGGAGCCGGGGTAGCAATAATCACCGCATCACACTCAAATACATTAATATTAGTCAGATTAATCATCCATGAGCGCTTTTTGCCGCGTTCGGGACCAATATAGGTAAGTCCCCCCGCCTTTTCTTTGGGTTTTAGATCAACCCAGCGGCTTAAATTATTAGCAATGGAATTAATTCCGTTCTTAAAGGCATAAAAGGTGTAAGGCACCGCATTGGGATCTTCATCGAGTAACACTTTTCCTTCGTACAATCCAAACTCTCCGACCCACTCCCGGACTTCCTCCTTTTGCTGTTGCACTTCAAGAAACTCCCGGAAGGTGTTGGTTTCAGCATAAAGATGCGGCACTCCGTAGTCCAGTATCATATCGTCCAGTTCTACAGAAGCCAAGGTGCCGCCCAACGATTGGTTTCGCTCAATGACGGTAACATCATGTCCGGCCTTTGCCAGTCGTTCCCCTGCTACTAACCCTGCTAAACTCGCCCCAATTATTCCAATAACCATTTCT
>DATGUX010000316.1:0-3298 GCA_035300985.1 Fodinibius sp. | reverse complement strand
TCCTGCGAAGCGATGAGCTGAGCTGCCCGTCCTGCATAAGTAATATCGAGTCAAACCTAAATAATATGGAAGGAGTAGAAAAGGCGACCGTCCACTTTAGTACCGGCCGTATTGAAGTAGCACACGATACTGATATGGTATTCGAGCAGGACCTGGTCGAAGCCGTACGGCAGTCGGGCTATGAATCCTACATTTCTGCATTTTAACGATATAATTATTAATCTCAAACCTGTCGGGTTTCTACGAGGATGTACCAGTTTTTATGAACTTTATGAAATATGAAAACCGGTATTCTGCGGGCGCAAATACCATCAGGTTTTTGTAGTCATGCGTCTGGCAAAGTTAAAAAAGCAATCCCGCAGTAATAAAAAATTACCGGGGATTGCTTTTAATATGGAGGTATATCGGCGGCCGCTATGCCTCCTCGAACCCGGCGGCGATACGGTCACCAGTCTCCTGATCGATGTTGCGCCAGTATTCAAAGGCCCGCTGCAATACCGGCTCGGTCACCCCGTCTTTCAGGTGGCCAATGACATTCGATACCAGCCGGTCCCGGGCGGCCTCGTCCATCACGTTGCGGACCAGCGTGCCGGCTTGCCCCCAGTCGTCATCGTCGGGGTGCTTGCTGTAGGCGGCGTGCATAAACTCTCCGCTGGCCGACCATTTCTCCTTATATGGATACCGCTTGGGATCGGCCTGGGGGCCGCCCTTTGAGTTTGGCGCATAAACGGGGTCGGCCACATTTTCAACCCGCATGGCGCCATCTTTACTATACGAATGAACCGGGCATTTGGGCTTATTCACCGGGATTTGGTCGTAGTTGACCCCAATGCGGGCCCGATGCGCATCAGCATAGGCGAATACGCGGGCCAGCAGCATTTTGTCCGGGCTGACGCCTATTCCGGGCACCAGATTATTGGGTTGAAAAGCGGCCTGTTCAATCTCGGTATGGAAGTCGGTGGGATTCTGATTCAATGTCAGGCGTCCAACTTCATGCAGCGGATAATCGCTGTGAGGCCATACTTTCGTCAAATCAAACGGATTGAACCGATAATCCTTTGCGTCTTCAAAGGGCATAAGCTGAACGTTCAGGGTCCAGCTTGGGTAGTTGCCTTCTTTGATATTATTAAACAGATCCCGGCGATGGTAATCGGGATCCTCGCCGGCCATCCGGTCCGCTTCGCCTTGGGTCAGGAAGTCGATCCCCTGATCGGTTTTGAAGTGGTATTTCACCCAGAAGCGCTCGTCTTCTTCGTTGACCCACATGTAGGTATGGCTGGAATAGCCGTTCATATGCCGCCATGTTTTGGGTATGCCGCGATCACCCATCAGCCAGGTCACCTGGTGGGCCGTCTCAGGCGAAAGCGTCCAAAAGTCCCATTGCATATCGTGGTCGCGAAGTCCGCTGTCGGCCCGGCGTTTTTGTGAGCGGATGAAGTGCTGGAATTTCATCGGATCCCGCATAAAAAATACGGGTGTATTATTACCCACCATGTCATAATTTCCCTCGCTGGTGTAAAACTTAAGGGCAAATCCGCGCGGGTCACGCCAGGTATCGGGGCTTCCGCGCTCCCCGGCCACCGTTGAAAACCGGATTAATGTATCGGTTTTTGTGTCCGGCTGGAACACCGCTGCTTTGGTATAATCACTGACGTCCTCGGTCACTTCAAAATGGCCAAAGGCACCGGATCCTTTAGCATGTGGCTGGCGTTCGGGAATCCGCTCGCGGTTAAAATTGGCCATCTGTTCGATCAGGTAATGATCCTGCAGGAGAATAGGGCCATCGGGGCCTAGCGTCAGAGAGTGTTCATCACTTGGCACGCCAATACCCGCATCGGTGGTCGTTGGTTTACTTTCTTCATTTCTGTTCTCTTCATCTTTTTTTTCTTCTTCATTTTTCATAGTAACACTGGTTAGATATGATTGTTATTACTAATGTAGGACTTGCTCCGATTGATTAAGCTATCCAACGCCATGGCCTTTTGCAAAAAGGGTTTTTCCTGTGTCGGGCCATAAACGAAATGACCAAATTGAACCCGGCAGATAGGTTCTCTCTATTATTTCAAGTTTAATTTTGGTTACCGAACACGCCGGCAGGACGTTATTGGCTCTTGTTGTGCCCTCTTTGTTTTTATGTTGACTTTGTCTTTCCGCGATCTGCGATTCAGAAGGTACAGCCCTGAGCCATTTCCTCCGATTAATGTTAGCTTATCAATAATGTCGTGCACGGCCTCTTCCTCTTTTACATATTCGTCAATAAACCAGAGCAACAGACTTTTGAGCGGATAGTCGTTCTCTTCTCCGGCCATTTCATACAGTTTATGGATGCGGTGGGTGATATACTGCTCCTGCTCGAGTGCTGCTTCAAAGGCCTGTTGAGGGAATTAAAGTGATGTCCGGCTTATCGATATCTTGCAGTATCGGTCGACCTCCTCGCTGAACCAGATGATTATAAAACTTCATGGCATGTCCGTTCTCCTCCTGCCACTGCATCTTCAGCCAGCTTGCAAAACCATTCATATTTTTTTCTTCAAAACCACGCCGATGCCGTCAAATACTCATAGTATTGGAAGATTTTACGTTTTTGGAGGTATATATGAGTTGTCGTTTGGCTTCAATAATTAGGGCTTCATCAATACTTCGCTGGCCGTTGGCGCAGAGGGTCTGGTCGTATCAGTCAAATCTTTGCGAGAGTACGGCAATTGGACCGTAGTCTACGTAGCTATTCGACAAATTTAGTGGGACTTTGGCCGAGTGAACTTCTTCGGACGGATGCTGCCCGCTGCTCGTAGTCGAATATAGAAAAAGCCTAATACTGTAGTAAGAATAATGTAGTATGTTTGCTTATTTTTCTCGTGTTTTGCTTTTTTAAAAGTATTTTTACAGTCAGCGTTTACACAATAAATATATCTTTCTGTGTTGTTGTCTGATTATTTTATTGCCATTATTTCCTTCTATGACTGATGTAAGGAAGACGGGTCTGCACTAAAGTGAGCCGGATCTAAGGAGGGGAAGAAAATAAAAATAAAAGCCTGCAGGTTTTGGAGACCTGGCAGGCTTTACTGGTAATTCCATGTTAAAACTACTCTCCCACGCCGTGAGCCGGTCCGGCCTGAATAGTATGGTGTAGCCCCTCAATGTAGATAGCGTATTTAACATAGGCGTTAACCCACTTTCGACCTGCTTCTACGCTCTCATCCTTATGGGCTTTGGCTTCCATTGCTTCTTTGAAAAGGTGCGACGCCTTTTCGGTCATATCCGTAATTAGAAGGTCTGTTGCCGAGCTCAGCTTTCCCAG
>DATGUX010000315.1:0-4474 GCA_035300985.1 Fodinibius sp. | reverse complement strand
TACTCACATCGGTGCCCTGTTTCCGAAGGGCCAGTTCCAGCGCCTTTTCAAGGTCATTCGTTTCCTGATCAGTTTTGTGAATGATCTCAAAAGAAGTTTGCTGGTCTTTTTTAAAGCTGTCAAGGTCGCCAATAACCACATCAGGTTTATACCCCATAGCAAGGGCAACATCTCCACCTCCGTCAGCCGCAATCAAGTAGTCAGTTCGGCTGTGATAGCGGGAAAGGAGCTCGGGGCTCGGTGGTTCGCCGTTACATAATATGAGAATATGCATCATATTTTAGATATTAAATCACTGACAGTGGGTAATGGTGATAATACAGTAAAAACGACTAAAATTTAAGGGAGAAAAAATATTGCTTTCCTCATTGCTAAATGTCATCTTTATAAGCTTATTTTTTAGCGGAAAAAGTCGTGTATATGTTTAATAAACTCATCAAAAAACTGAAACAGCATGATACCGTAGGGGTCTACTCGCACATACGCCCGGATGGTGATTGCATAGGTGCACAGGTGGCAGCCTGTCTGTGGCTCCATAAGAATGATATTGAGGTATATGCCTTCAACGACGATCCTGTTCCGTTGAACCTGCAATGGCTGGCTGAATATTTTCCTATCCAGCAGCCCGATGAAAAACAGCTTGAAAAGTGCGATGCCTTTCTGGTACTTGACGGTAATTCACCCAAGCGCTTCGGAAGCTATTCAGAGTATATACAGGATGATCCCAAACCTACCTATATGATTGATCATCACCCGGATCCTTATAGCGGTTTTGACTTTACTATTTCGCTTGAAGAGGCTTCATCTACTTGCGAGCTTGTCTTCCATCTTTTTTTACAAAATGATATTACCCAGGTCGACGGGAAGGTCGCCAAGGCCCTTTATACCGGTATTCTAACCGATACCGGTTCACTGCAGTATGATAGTGTAACCCCGGAGACCATGAATATTGCTTCGGAACTGCTGAGACAGGGGGATTTTCGGCCTAATGAGGTGGCGGAAAGAGTGTTTTCCAATAAAAGCCTTAATCATCTGCATCTGTTGAGTATGGCGATGAGTACAATTGAGCTTTTTGAGGACAATCAAATTGCCATTATGTACGTTACGGAAGAGATGCTCGAAAAAACCGACACGACCAATGACGATACGGAAGGTTTTGTTGCCTATCCATTAAGCGTGCGAGGAATTAAGGCAGCCATACTGTTTAAAGCGCTGGGCGACGGCGTGAAAATGAGCCTGCGATCGAAAAGTGATGACGTGGACGTTAACAAATGGGCCCGCGAAATTGGCGGGGGCGGCCACAAGAAGGCTTCCGGTGCCTGGCATCCCGGCCCGCTTAGTGAAACGATCGAAGAAGTGGTGGATATCGGTTCCAAGCAATTGGTGAGCATCGATAAGTCTTAACACCAATTCACAGGTACATAAGATGATGAGGCATTTCCTTTATTCTGTTGCTTTTTTGTTCCTATTCGCAATGATGGGGGCCTGCACTGATCAAACTGGCACGAATGAAGCTGCCGAGGATAGCTCAAAGAAACAGACTCTTAGTTTGTCCAAGAGTAACGTATTCCGGCAAGTTGCTGATTCCGGTATAGCCAGTAAATCCGGAAAGGCCCGGGCAGAAAAGAACGAGCCGCCCGAAGAAGCTCCGGCAGGTGCACAAAATATAACCCACTCACGACAGACGGCCATTACGCGTGCCGTCAAGAAGGTAAGTCCCGCCGTGGTGAGTATAACGGTGACGGAAGTTGTTCAGGGCCGCCGAAGAGGGTTTGATGAATTCTATAATCGATTTTTTTCGGTTCCCGTTGAGCGGGAAGTCAGCAGTATGGGGTCCGGATTTATCATTAGTAAAGACGGGCTGGTGGTTACCAATCAGCATGTAGCGGGCAAAAATGCCAAGAAGGTAATGGTTTCGCTCTCGGAAGGTAAGCAGTACGAGGCCAAGGTGCTGGGCTCCGATGAGCTGGCTGATCTGTCCGTACTTAAACTGCAGGCAGATCGTACATTTCCCTACGTTGAGTTTGGCAATTCTGACAGCGTAATTGTAGGCGAGTGGTCGCTGGCAGTGGGCAATCCTTTTGGGCTGTTCAAGTCGGCCAAACCATCAGTAACCGTAGGCGTAGTAAGCGCGATGAACCGCGACTTTCGCCCCAATCCCAATAAGCCCCGCGTGTATATGGATATGATTCAGACTGATGCAGCCATTAACCGCGGCAATTCCGGCGGGCCGCTGGTGGACAGCGAGGGCAAGGTCATTGGTGTGAATACCTTTATCTTTACCGGCGGCACCAGCGGCGGCTTCGTAGGGCTTGGATTTGCCATTCCCAGTAACCGCGTAAAAAAAATTATTCGTCAGCTTTCGGCATCTGGAGAGGTAAAGCTATCCTTCGATCCCGGCTTTGCCACGGCGGAAATGACTTATCAGATGGCGCGACAGTACAATTTGCCGGCTATTATGGGGCTACTGGTAAAAAGTGTTAATCGTGACGGTCCCGCTTTTGAGGCCGGTATTATGCCCGGCGATATTATTCTAAAGATTGGTGATGAGCGTGTACAGAGTAAGATGCATGCGCGCGCCTTGCTTCGGGAGTTTTCTGAAGGTGACTCTATGCGTGTTGAGCTGCTCCGCGATAACAAACGCTACGGTACCAAGATGATGCTGCGTAAACGGGTGAAAGAATAGCCGGGCCCCCGATAGGGACGAATTTGATGAAGCTTATCTTTCTTTTTTGCGCTCCAGGAACTGCTGCACCCGGCTGTGGTGTTCCTCGTTTTCCCAAAATTGCACAAAGGTATCCAGCTCGGCGTCAATAGCCTGCCACCGGGCCCGGGTTAATCGCATGGCTCCATCCTTGAGATTCTTGATGAACGCGCGGTTGTTATGGGTCAGCTGCCCGGCCCACTTGATGCTTTCATCCTGTAAATTACCCGAGTCGGCAATGCGATCGATAAGGTTAGTGCTGAGTGCCGTCCGGGCATTAATGATCCGGGCTTCGGCCAGCCAGCGAAGGGCCGTGGAACGTCCCACGCTCTCTATCAGTCGGGTAAGTCCGCCCCAGCCGGGCGGTAAATAGAATTTGCCCTGCGTGAAACCAAAGGTTGCTTCCGGCGAAGCAATGCGGAAGTCAAAAGCGAGTATAATTTCGCATCCGCCTCCATAAGCCGGCCCGTTGACGGCTGCGATCGCCCAGCAGGGCAGCTTCTCAATACGTGTTAGAATACTGAGCATACGTTTGGCCATAGGGCGTGCCTTCTCGGCCGTTTTCAGGTTGTGAAATTCCTGCAGGTCGCCGCCCGAGATAAATGATGGGCCGCTTCCACTCAAAATTAAACAGCGCGTTTGATTGTCGGATTCGAGCTTATCTAACAGCTGTTCAAAAGCTTCCATCAGGTCAAAGTTGATGGCATTATGGGTTTTAGGGCGGTTAATGACCGCCTGACAAATGCTATTTTTGTATTCGACTTTTAGAACGCTCACTCTTAGATTGTGCTTGGTTAATTTTTATCCACATACAGTTATCAGATAATCTATATGTATCTTGTAAATAAAGATAAGATAAACCAGTCACTATCCGCAAAAATTGTGGATGCACGCGTGGCACAGGTTTTTAATTCCTTTAAAAAGGTATTGGTTACTTCCTCTTTTGGAACCACATCAGCCGTATTGCTGCATTTGGTAAGCCGAATTAAGCCGGGTTGTCCGATCTATTTTGTCGACACCGGATATCATTTTGATGAAACCCATGCCTATAAACAGCGTTTGACGCGGCTGCTGGGTCTTAATGTAATTGAGCTGCGCCCCGATGAGAAGGCGCACGCGCTGACCAAGGAGCAACGGCTGTGGCAGGAAGATCCTGACCAGTGCTGTAACATCAATAAAATAGGCCCGCTGCAACAGGTCAAAGATAATTATTTGGTATGGATGTCGGGGCTCATAGGCTTCCAGAACAGTCACCGAAGCCGCCTCCGGATAATCAATGAAAAGGACAGTATGCTCAAATGCTATCCGCTGGTGGACTGGAATAGTGCGCTGGTCCAGGAATATATTGACGGGCACGGACTGCCGCAGCATCCGCTCAAAAAGCGGGGATATCATTCGGTGGGCTGCACGCATTGCACTATTCCCGCTATTGGCCGGGAAGGACGCTGGGCAGACCAGACAAAGACAGAGTGTGGCTTACATCAGTGAAATGCGGTCAGGCATTATCGATCTCATAGTTAATGGTCTGGCGCTGTGAGTTTTTTATCAGCCAGTGCTGATATTCTTCATTCCCCTCCTGCTCAGCGAATTGCAGAGAAATAACGCAGGGGCAGTCGTAGCTGTGAAGCTCTTTAACCCTTTTGGTCAGGTCTTTAACATTGTGATAGGGCGTTTTGGCAATGAGAATGGTTTCCTGATCTTCGACGATCTTTCCTTCCCATCGATAGATAGATTCCATGCCGTCAACAATATTGACGCATGCGGCCAGTT
>DATGUX010000314.1:0-6831 GCA_035300985.1 Fodinibius sp. | reverse complement strand
TTCTCGCCAATCCAAAGCCAGAGGTGGCGCCCGTCGAACCAGTTAAGTCCGGTACCGATAATCTTGGATACGCCCGCCGAAAAATAGCTCAGACCTACAAAAAAGTAGATGCTTCCAAAAGTAAAACGACTGATATGCCAGGGCTTTTTAAAGAGAATATGGGCCAGCCCCAGCGCCAAAAGGCTCATGCCCACCATATTCATGCTGTGGGGAATTTCTCCCTGTGAGTAGCGGGCGGCAAATTGGAAGTGCAGCAGTATGAGAACGACAAAATATTGCCAGCGGAATTGGATTCTAAAAAAGGAAAGCAGCGACAATACCGTAATAAGCACTGCATTTATCATTGGAATGATCTCGCCGAACATAAATGAGATATCGACATAGTGGGCGATGCCGAGCGGGAGCACTACATCCGTGTTGCGCGGAATGTAATTAGCCCACTGCCAGGCATATTTGATAACATAAGCCGTAATGAAAAGCTCCAAAATTTTGAAATACCAGAGTTCGCCCGGTGTCTTTTCTTTATCGGTCTGGAAAAGCTGGGTGATAAATGTGTTGAATATCTTCGCCATCTTACTGTTGCTTCAGGTTCATTTCCGGGCTGGCGTAAACAGTGTCGCGCGTTATCAGCATCAGAGGGATGGTTTTGACCTCAACAGAATCACCGGCGGCAAGCCTTCCGGTTACTTTCATTGCCATAAAGCGCTGATCACCGATAGCCCGGGCCCCGAACATATTCCGCAGTGCGCGGCGGCGCTTGTGATTCCAATCCGTTGTCTTAGAGATGAAGTTTGCAAAGTCAATTTGATCAACGCCATATTGCCTTAAGGCTACCGGCTGACCCTGAACTTCATCAAAGGGGCGGGTGGACCAGATTAAGGTGTCAGGCGTGTTGCTTACATCACGCACCATGGCCCGGGTCCACGGGTTACCTGCTTTCGAGAACATTGGATAGATACTGAAAGGCCAGAATTCTCCCAGATGTGTTGCCACGAGCACGGCATAAACCACCACGGTAAGCAGCAAGTATTTGACTGATCTTCTCTGAAATGATTCCATATTGAAGCAGGTTATATAATATTTATCCGGTCGTAAAGTTATCCTTTTTTCGGTTGCAAATACAGTGTCTGTTGATTAAAACCTTTACAAAATGCCCCGTTTATTTTTCGGGCTAAGGCAAGCCAATGACAGTTAAAAAAGATGACAATGAATTTGCCCCGAAATCTGGTAGAGTTTTAATACTTTTCGCTGATTATAATTTTTATGTTTTAAATCAGTTAACTAAAGAGCTATCTGAGGATTAGCTTAATTTCGGTATCTAAATTATTGGTATGAGATATTATTTGTTACGGTTTATTCTTGTCCTGGGTTATTGGTTTATTTACGGTGGAATTCAGGCCCAGCACCATAATAGTGAGATTAAAACTGGTGCTGATGGTTCGGTATTACTCGAAGATTTTGAGAGTTATGCCAAGGGCACAATACCTGATAACTGGTATAATCAGAGGGGAACAGGACGGCCGGCATTATATAGTTCCGACAATAAAAGTGCCTATAAATACCGGATAGGAGAGGAGGACGGGAATAAATTTCTGCGCTATGAAGGAAAATCCGCCAAACACCTCAGCCTGCCGTTAGTAAACAGGGATAAAGACAATATTTATGATATCAATATTTACGAAACGCCCATTTTATCCTGGAAGGTGCGGGCCCGTAAGCTTCCTGAAAATGCTAATGAGAAAGATGATGATCTGAATGACTCGGTTGCCAGCCTCTATGTATTCTTCGATATGGGACGGGTGGCGCTGTTTAAAAAAGTGCCCAAAACGATTCGATATACATGGAGCAGCACCCTTGAAAAGGGAACGGAGTTGTCGAAGTTTTTTGGCAATCAAAAGGTTGTTGTAGTTGAATCGGGCCCAGAGCGCACCGGTCAGTGGATAACCTTCAAGCGCAATATTGTTAAAGATTATAAACGTCTATTTGGTGATAAGCCTCCTAAATATCCTAAGGCTATTCTTCTGCTCAGCGACGGTGACAGTACGGGAGATTGGGTAAAAGCTGATTATGACGATATTAAATTGTTGCCGGATATGAATGACGCCAAAACTAAATAAGTTCATCTAAATTTCTTAACTTGGCGGCTTATAAAAAAATGATGATTCGCTATTAATGGAAAAAATTCTTCACTTTTTTCGTCCCCTGATTAAATGGAACTATCGCAGGCCATATTTGGTAGTTGGCCTGACGGTCTTGCTGGCAATAGCTTTGGGCAACTTTGCCGTTCAGCTAAAGATAGATACCAACCTGGCTAACTTACTGCCGGAAAACAATGAGCATGTTAAAGCTTTGGAGGAACTGGAGGAAACCGTAGGGGGGGAAACATCGATGGCAGTGGCGATAAAATCACCCAGTTTTGAAGATAATAAGCGTTTTGCCCAGGACCTTATCAAACAGAGTTTGGAGCTGCAGGATCACAAGCGAAACCGTCCTTTTTTTAAACGCGCTGAGTTTCATAAAGAAACCAAATTTCTGCGCGATAATGCACTCTATTTTGCTACACCAGGAGAGCTGAACGACATTAAGACTTATCTGCAGGATGAAATTCAAACAGCGAAAGAGGATGCCAATCCTTTTTTGATGGATTTTGAGGACGATGATGATGAAGAAGCTGAATCTGATGACAGTAAAGAGCTGGCAGACTTTGAGCAGACTTATGAAGAATTGATTCCGTCCGAATATCCTGTAAGTCCCGATAGTACGGTCATGGTCTTTAAATTATATCCCACCGGCTCTAAGAGCAACATCGACTACCTGCAAAGTATGTTTGCCTCCTACGATTCCCTGCTGACCACCATGAATCCGGAGAGCTACAACAGCAGTATGGAAGTGCGTTATGGAGGGCGGCTGAAGCGTCATCTTGCCGAGATTAACTCCATCATGAAGGATGTGCTAAAGAGTTTTGCTTCAGGTATTACCAGTGTCGTTTTTCTGGTTATGTTTTATTTTTTCATTAAAAAATACATTAACTATCGCAGGGGGAGCGATGAAGGGAAAGAACACAGCTTCTGGGATCATGTGATGCGCATGCCCGTACCT
This sequence comes from Fodinibius sp., assembly GCA_035300985.1. GTDB lineage: Bacteria > Bacteroidota > Rhodothermia > Balneolales > Balneolaceae > Fodinibius. The sequence continues at coordinate 3,732 of DATGUX010000314.1, read as the reverse complement.
ATTTTAGTTATTGGGCTGCCGCTTATTATCAGTCTCTCGTGGACTTTTGGCATCACCTACTTTGTGCTGGGCACGCTAAACACGATGACCTCTGTGCTTTTTGTGATCCTTTTTGGGATGGCTATCGATTACGGCATCCATTTTTATGCCCGGTACATTGAATTTCGATCTGCCGGACATCCCGTTCAGGAATCGCTTTTTCATACCTATGATAATACCGGATCGGCTATTATTGTCAGTGGGCTGACTACGGCCTTTTCCTTATTTGTGTTGATTATTGCCCGTTTCAGGGGATTCTCAGAGTTTGGTTTTATTGCGGGATCGGGAATACTGCTGGCCCTGACCTGTATGCTGTTTGTGCTGCCGTCCTTACTGGTTATTTGCGAGCGTTATAACTGGATTTTACTCAATCCTGCGAGCGAGGAGGATCAGCAGCGATCTACTACCCGAAATCATCGCTTTCCTATGGCACGGACCATTTTAGGAATCGGGCTGCTGTTAGCATTGATGAGCGGTTTTTTCAGTTCTCAAAAGCTGGGTTTTCAGTATGACTTTGGCGAGCTGGAGCCTGAATTTCCCGAATATGAAGAGTTTAATGAATTTGCGGGACAGGTTTCACACTCAGACAAACGAAATCCGGCCTATATACTGGCGGATAATCAGCAGCAGGTTGTTGAGATCTTGGGTAAAGTCCGCCACAAAATGCGCACCGATACCACCAGTCCCACCATCTTAGACGTTGAAGCACTGCCCGAACGTTTTCCACCGAAGGAAGCTCAGGCGCGGGAGAAGCTGAAAGAGATTGCCCAAATCCGGGAGTTGTTAAAAGATCCTTTTATCAAAGGCCAGGAAGATGCTCAACTGGACAAGCTGCGGAGAGCTGCTCAGACAACACAGCCGCTGGATGTCGATCAAATTCCCGACTACTTTAAAAGCCAGTTCGTCAATAAGGAGGGGGAGATTGGTAACTTCGTCATTGTCTATCCCAGCGTAGGTCTTTCCGATGGTGAAAATTCGATCGCTTTCAAGGATGATATTGGAGAAATTACCCTGGACAGCGGTGAAAAGGTCTATGCGGCCAGCACCTCTATTATTGCCGCTGAGATGTTGGATCTGATGCGCACGGAAAGTCCTTATATGGTTGGTGCTACTTTCCTGGTGGTATTCCTCCTGATGCTCATTTCATTCCGATCGTTTCGGTGGGCTATCATAGCAATGTTACCGCTGCTGGTGGGATTGTTATGGCTTTTCGGCATCATGCTGCTCACCGGAATGATGTTTAACTTTTACAATCTGGTAGTACTGCCGGCTATTTTAGGTATTGGCGAAGATAATGGCGTGCATTTGGCTCATCGATACCGTGAAGAAGGAGAGAAGAGCATGTGGGACGTTCTGTCCAGTACGGGTCAGCATGTTACGGTCGGATCGCTGACAACCATTCTGGGCTTCTCCGGGCTGTTGTTTACCAATCATCCGGGGCTGCAGTCGCTGGGTGCGACGGCGGTTATCGGTATTGGGATGACGCTGCTGGCAGCGCTTACTTTTTTACCGTCACTCATCCAGTGGCTGGAGGATCGGCGCTGGATACACTTCTGAAAATTGGATACTGGAAATCAGATGCCGGATGGCAGATAGCGGTTAGCGGATGGCAGATAGCGGATAGTGGATAGTGGATGGCAGATTCTGGATAGCGGATACTGGATCCCGGATAGCAGGGAACCGACCTCCAGCATCCGGCATCTAACAACCGGCACCAACATCCAAAAACTACTGTTTCCAGAAAGCGGGCGTGAAAATGAGCAGAACCGTGAAGATCTCCAGTCGTCCGACCATCATTAGAAAGATGAGCAGCCATTTACCGATATAAGGAACCTGTGCGTAATTGTCGGTCGGGCCAAAGTCTCCCCATCCCGGGCCAATATTACCAAGTGAAGTGATGCTGGCTCCGATAGCAGATTTCATATCATAGCCCATACCGGCCATAGCCAAGGCCCCGAGTCCGAATATGATGATATACAGCACAAAGAAGCTGAGCACGGTACGCTGGATATCGGAGTCAACCGTTTTATTGCCAATACGAATGGGCAACACGGCTCTCGGATGAACAATCTGTTTAAATTCACGAAAGGAGTTGCGAATGATGATCATCCAGCGAATCATTTTGGGGCCTCCGCCCGTGGATCCCGCACATCCGCCAGTAAAGAAAAGCAGAAACAGAAAGAAACCGCCCAAAGAATACCAGAGTTCATAATTGTCGGTGCCAAAGCCGGTAGTGGTGATAATTGAAACGACTTGGAAGGAGCCGTAGCGGAGGGCGCTGCCGATGGAATAATTGTTGAAGATCGCGAGCGAAGAGCTGACGATGATAATGCTGATAACGGTAATGAGGGTGTAAAAACGGGTCTCCCTATTTCTGAAAAAGGTTTTTCTGTCGCCACTGAGCAGCCGGAAATGCATGGCAAAGTTGATGCCCGCCAAAAACATGAAAAGGGTGATAACCACATCGATATAGACCGAATCAAAGGCCTGGATGCTGGCATTTTTTGTTGAGAACCCGCCCGTGGCTAAAGTGGCAAAAGAGTGGTTGATAGCCTCAAACCAGTCCATTGAAGGGTGCAGCCAGAGCAGTATAAACTCAGCAGCTGTAAAGGCCACATAGACTCCCCACAGCAGCTTGGCCGTCTCTTGCACTCGCGGAGTAAGCTTGTCAGCCGTAGGGCCGGGTGATTCGGCCTGGAAAAGCTGCATGCCGCCCACCCCCAGCAATGGCAAGATAGCAAGCGTAAGTACAATGATGCCCATGCCGCCAAGCCAGTGAGATAATGATCGCCAGAAAAGAATGCTCTTGGGCAGCGACTCAACCTGGGGATTGATGAATCCGCTGCTGGTCACTCCGCCAAAGATGGTAGCTCCTGTGGTGGTAAGCCCGCTCATGGTTTCAAAAACGGCATCGGTATAACTGGGCAGAATACCGGAGATAACAAAGGGCAGAGCACCTACCAGTGACAGAAACAGCCAGGTCAAACTGACCACCAGAAAGCCCTCGCGTACCCGTAATTCGTGCTCCGGCTTAAACAGCAGGTAGAGTGCCGCTCCTACAATAAAGGCAATAGAAGCAGAATAGAGAAAGGTATTCCAGATGGCCTCTTCGTAGATAAAGGCAATAAACATCGGAATTAGCAGGGCAAATCCCAGAAAAAAGATAAAGGCCCCCAAAATGCCTAATACTGTAAGAAAGTCGATCGTCGGGCGCTTAAAACTTTTGATGGAGTTTGTCTGCATTATTCGAAAAGTGAAGTTATTTTATCTACGGCTGCAGGCAGGCAAAAAATGATAACCCGGTCGTTTGGTTTTATCTGAGACTGACCCGTAGCAATATCGGCCGATCCATTGCTTAATATTCCACCAATAACACATCCTTCAGGGAACTTAATTTTGTGGATGGGTTTCTTGACGATCTTCGATTTGGGCGCTGCTTGCAGCTCAATAACTTCTGCTTTAATGCCTTGTAAGGCTGTTACTGAAATGATTTGTCCCCCAAGCACGTGGCGATGTATTTCGTTCGAGGCTGCCGACTTTTTGTTGATTGCAGCATCAAGGCCAATGGTCTTGCTAAGGGGAATATAATCTGATTTTGAAACAAGGGCGACGGTCTTTCGTACCTCCAAATGCTTAGCCATCAGGCACGAGATGATATTGGATTCCTCATCTTCTGTAACCGAGATAAAAGCA
>DATGUX010000313.1:0-2987 GCA_035300985.1 Fodinibius sp. | reverse complement strand
CAAATAGTAACACAATCTGCACCGGCCGGTGCTGGAATATCGCCCTTGATTATCGGCATGGCTTCCCGGAAAGTACTTTGGATAAAAGGATAAATAATCTGTCCGTTAACCGGATTAACCATAAATAATTTGTTTAAAAAGGAAATCCAAGGCTAAAATTAAATAATGTTTCTTCGGTAGAAAAGGCCATTCCCGCTGTGAGCACAAAGCTATCCAGGGGACTAAACCACAGGCCACCGCCGTAGCCAATATGCCATTGGGAAGCATCGCCCGCATCCACCCAAACCCGGCCTTCATCCAAGAAAGACCATATACCCAACGATCCGGGAAGAAAGTAGGAATTAATATCAAAAAGTTTGGTCCTCAGTTCGGTATTATGGAAGACCGAGGTACGCCCCGAAAAGCGGTTGCGCAGGAATCCGCGCAGGTTTCCGGAGCTGCCTGAGAAGCTTGCTCCGCCCAGCGAATTGGCCTGGAAAAAATCATAGTTCCTGATATTAGTAGACATGCCCGCACGTGTAGCCAGCGTGGTAGTAACAGCACGAAAGGTGTAGTAGATACTCATATCGGCCCCAATGCGGACAAAAGTGGAGCTTTTATCATTAAGACCTACTTTTAACTCTGAAAGAAAATTAAATTTAGTCCCATAGCGCGGTTTTAAATGCCGGTCGGTAGCATCAATATCGAAGCCGGCATTCAGAGTGCCATAATAATGTGCCCCAAAGGCATCTTCTTCCAGCTCTGCTTCGGGCGAGGATACAAAACGGTTATCTTCCTCAAAAGTATAGTTGAATTCGGCCCCGACTCCACTGCCTACGGTCACCAAATTTCCCAGCGTCTTAGACAGTCCGGCCTTCAGATTCGCTTTATCCATCCGATAACTGTAAAAGTCTGTCTCCTCTGTTTTTTTCGTTCCGTTTCCCCGGCCAAAATAGTTTACCGAACGATTGGGGGCAATGACCTCGGCCTCAAGTTCCACGTCAAATCCGCCAATCCCTTCTGTCAAAATACCGTCATAGCTGATGCTAAAAGCCGGGGTGCGCGTTGCAGTCTTTCCTTTGATGCGGTGACGGGCAGAAAAAGGATGCTTCCGAAAGGACTGTCTGCGGATAACGACACCGCCGCCGATAAACAGTCCATCGGTTTCATTGTAGCCGGAAGTAACCAGCGGACCAATAAAATTATACTGGAATCCCCGCTTCTCATAACGGTTCACCCGCGGGTCGTTGGAAGTTTTGTCTTTAACAGGGCTCCCGGAAGTGATAGTGCTGCCCTCTTTCGTATCATAGACCAGTACATTGCTGCCTGTCCCCTGAACCTGATCTTCAATAATATCATTGCCGGCTCCGCCAATAATACGAACTTTAATAGCCTGCTCGTCGTCCCCGTCAAAAATAAAACGGTCGCTGCCGTCAAAGCCATACAGGCGGACTTCACCGGTTTCATCAGCTTTAAATGTGCGCTGATAGCGCAGCTTTTTATTCCCCGATTCATCCCGACGATACATTAAAACGAGCGCTTCTCCTCCGGATTTTCGTTCGATGAGAAAGTCTTCCGGTTCACTGCTGCCATATATATTTACCTGGCGCATGAGCAGATCGTAATAACGGCCGGCAAAATCGGGCAGCCGCTCTCTGCGTTCTTTCAGTTTTGCTATAAATGTTGGTCCGTTCAGCTGCCGGATGGATTCGGGCCATTGTTCTACAGCTGCAGTGATGGCTGAATCGGTGATTGTCTGCTGCATCTGCCGGGCTATGGCAATCCATTCCTCCCGGCTTAATTCATTGATAAACCAGCGGTCGAAATGCTGAGCATTTAGGTTTAGGCCTTTAATATTATCGATATCGTCTCCGAAGTTCTGGAACTTCGGCATGACAAACCGGCGAGCCAGCCCGAGTATAAGGCCATCACTTCGATAAAAAGCATTATCGCGATCGATCGGAATCGGCTCATAAACCGAAGTGGTGTCGGTTAAGGTTTCTGCCCAGAACCATTGTTTCTCATGGCGGTCCCAGTCGCCAATATACATATCGAATAGGCGCGAGCGCACCAACTGCTTCTCATCAATGGTAGCCACACTGCCGCGGCGCAAGCGCTCCCAAAGCTTGTCGGTGCTTATCATTTTCACTGATTCTTTGTCATAAGTTTGGTTAAACCACTCCTTACTGACGAACTCTTCCATCGTTACCAGCGTACCCGGCCGATTTCCCATATCCAGGTCAAAGGTTGACTGATCAGAAATATAGCGCAGTTCGGGCGTAGTGTGATAAACTCCGGCGGCCGAGGCGAGCGAAGCGGCTACTTCGCCGCCATAGGGATGAGTGGCCGAGGTCTGATCTTTGGCAATATCAGCGGCAAAGGTCTCCCGAAGAGGTTCCGGCAGTGATTTTGTCGGATCCTTTTGTACCGACCGCATTACATATTTACGCCCGCTGGAATCTTCGGCAATAATGGTCACGGTCTGTACTCCGCCTGTTTTTGCTATGATATTGAGGCCGCCCTTCTCGGTCTTAAGATTGAGTACCGGAGCCCGCACCTTTTGGGTCCAGGCATCGCGGTAGTGATCTCCCCAGAAAAAGCGTTTAAATCCGTCGGCCGCGTAACCGGGTCCTGCTGCAATAGTCACGCTGTCCGGTTGTGCAGTTTGCTGCGTGGGTCCCTCGCTGCTTTTGGTGCTATCTGACACAACGCTGGGCTGCAACAGCTGGTTATGATATACCAAGCGTCCCTTTTTACCTCCATCATCCGGTACCCAATATTCAACAGCTACTGAACCGTCAGTATAAGAGACCAGCTTTGCAAATCCTTTGTGGGAATACACAAATTCGGCGCCATAATCTTTTCGCGCATACGATTTTTTACTGCCTGCTCCGCTAAGAATAAAAAAGTCCTGCCCCTCTTTCGCGATATTGGCTTTGTCTTTTTCATAAAAGGCCAGGCTGTGTTCGTGCCCTGCCGCAAAGAAAACGTGCTCTTTATCTTCCGTC
>DATGUX010000312.1:0-6753 GCA_035300985.1 Fodinibius sp. | reverse complement strand
GCCCGAGCTTCCCTCCGAGGCAGAGGATCCGGTCATCCAGGAAATCAATTTTTCAGAGTTTCCGATTATGCAGGTTAACGTATCGGGGAAGTACGGCTTGGTGCAGCTCAAAGAGATTTCCGAAGACCTGCAGGATCGCATTGAAACCATTCCATCGGTGCTGGAGGTGAACCTGGCGGGCGGGCGCGAACGCGAGGTGAAGGTGGATGTAAACCTGCCTAAGCTCAAATACTACGGGCTTACCTTTGGCGATCTGGTAGCGGCTATACAACGCGAAAATGTAACTATTCCCGGCGGTAATATCGATGTAGGCATTAAGAAATTCTTGCTGCGGGTGCCCGGTGAGTTTGAAGAGGTCGATCCCATTGAAGATATCGTCATTGATGCGCCCGGTGATCGTCCGATCTACATTCGAGATGTAGCGAAGGTAAGCTTTGGGTTTAAAGAGCGCGAGACTTATGCCGAGCTGGACAATGACCCGGTGATTTCCCTCTCTGTGATTAAAAGAAGCGGCGAAAATATTTTGGAGACCGCTGATGCTGTCAAAGGTATTTTAAAGGAAGAGCTACCCCAGCTGCCGCCGACTACAAATTTTGAGGTGACCTCGGATCAGAGCAAAGACATTAACTCAATTGTCAGCAGTCTGGAGAATAATATTATATCCGGATTGCTGCTGGTCGTTGGCATTCTGCTGTTCTTTCTGGGCCTGCGCAACGCTTCTTTTGTAGGCATTGCCATTCCCATGTCAATGTTTTTGTCTTTTATTATTATCGGTGCGCTGGGCATTACCATGAATATGATTGTACTCTTCTCGCTTATCCTGGCGCTGGGTATGCTGGTTGATAATGCTATTGTGGTGGTGGAAAATATTTACCGCTATCTCGAGGAGGGCTATGATAATTTCGAAGCGGCCAAGAAGGGCACGGGGGAGGTAGCCATCCCGATTGTTTCAGGTACGCTGACCACCCTTGGAGCATTCTTTCCGCTCTTGTTTTGGCCGGGTATTGTGGGTGAGTTTATGGGCTTTCTGCCGCAGACACTTATTATCACGCTCAGCAGCTCGCTCTTTGTAGCTTTGGTTATTAATCCGGTGCTCTGTGCGTTGTTTATGAGCTATGAGCAAGCCGACGGTTCCGGGCGGCCCAAGATGACGGTCAATGGCAAACGCTTTATGGCGGGCGCTGCCGCACTCCTGCTGATTGTGGGCCTGCTTAGCAGTGTATTAACCTGGACGATGCTTATTATCAGCGGCATCCTGCTGTATTTGCTCAACAAATTTGTTATGCGTCCGCTGGGCGACTGGTGGCAGCAGGATGGTCTGGATCGTGTACTCGACAGGTATGAAAATGTTTTGCGCTGGTCCCTGGATCATCGCAAAACCGTCTTTGGCATTTCGGTGGCTATCTTGATATCGAGCTTTGTGGTTTTTTCCTTTTTCAGTGCAGGCGTAGAATTTTTTCCCGAGAATATCCCTCCCTCACGCGCATATTTACAAGTAGAAACACCGGTGGGGACCAATGTGGATTTTACCAAATCGGTGGTCGACGAGCTCCAGAAGAAAGTTCCAGATATTCCTAATAACGAAGATATTAAGTCGGTATTAAGCACTGCGGGATCGGCTATTACGTCGAATCCCATGGCCGGCCAGGGCAATTCATCACACCTGGGGACCATTGTGCTTAATTTTGTCGATTATGAAGATCGGCAGGGCGAAACGCTGGATGTCATCGAATATATGCGGAGCAACTTTTCTGAGGGCACAGCCGGTGCTGAAATAACGGTTGAGAAACAGCAGATGGGGCCCCCGTCGGGGAAGCCTGTTAACCTTGAGATCTCAGGGAAGAGTATGGAGAAGCTGGAGCAGATCTCAAATCGTGTGATAACCATACTTGAAAATAATGCTGTTTATGGAAAGCTGGATGGTCTGGAATCAAACCTTTCGGAAGCACGCCCGGAAATACAGGTAAATGTGGATCGTGAGAAGGCCGCCATCTATGGATTGTCGACCCGTCAAATTGGTCAGACGGTACGACAGGCGGTTAACGGAGTAGAAGCTTCGCAATATAGAGATGGTAAGGATGAGTATGATATCACGGTGCGTCTGGATGAGCAGTTCAGAAATAATTTGAGCGTCCTCCAGAACCTGATGATCGTAGAAGAGGGCCAGCAGGTACCGCTTTCGAGTGTCGCTTCATGGGAAACCGGTGACGGACTTGGGGATATTAAGCACAAAGACCAGGAGCGCGTGGTGACGGTGATGGCAGATGTACGCTCGAATTATAACGCCAATGCAGTCCTTCAGGAAGTGCAAACGGTGCTGGATGACTATCTGAGCAACGAGTTGCCGTCCGGCCATACTACCAGCTGGACCGGCCAGCAGGAAGATCAGCAGGAGGCCGTAGATTTTTTGTCTACCGCCTTTTTGATTGCGCTGTTTATAATTGCCTTTATTCTTATTTCCCAGTTTAATTCAATTAGCAAGCCTTTCATCGTGATGACCTCCGTCATAATGTCAACGGCCGGCGTGTTTTACGGCTTGGTATTCTTCCAGATGCCCTTTGTCATTATTATGACTGGTATTGGCATTATTTCGCTGGCAGGTGTGGTGGTGAATAACGCCATCGTGCTTATTGACTATATCGATATACTGCGCACCCGCGATAATATGCCCCTGTTCGAGGCGCTGGTACAGGCGGGTAAGGTTCGTTTCCGGCCGGTTATTTTAACCGCATTGACAACGACGCTGGGTCTGGTCCCGCTGGCAATCGGGTTTAACCTCGATTTTATCACGCTGATCAGCAGCCCGGCTGAGTTCTTTACGAACCTTAATCAATATTTTTACTGGGGAGGCGAGCAGGCCGCCTATTGGGCTCCTATGGCTATAGCGGTTATCAATGGTCTGATTTTTGCTACTTTCCTGACCCTCATTTTAGTTCCTGTGATGTACTATATGTTTGAGAAGGGACGCCGGGCTATAAACACCTACTTCTACGGAGAGGAGAATCCGGGTGTTATCTATGCCTCACCGGAAGAAAATGGATCCGACGGCAGCCAAGCCCACCATGAGCCTCAGTCGACAAGCCTATCTTAAAAAAGTCAGCACAAGCTTTGCCAAACTTCAAAAATTTGGTAAAGCTTTTGTATTTTAGGGCTCATAATTCAACCTCGAACTTCTAATTCATGCAAGTATTGTGATTCAACGGATTCAGTCTGTATTACTTTTTTTGGCCTTTCTATTAAATGGCAGCGTCTTTTTTAATGCCCTTTATCGACATGCGATGGAAGATCCCAGCCGGTGGATCGGTATCACCTTCGCATCGGTGCTGGCGGTTGCAATGCTGCTTCCGCTGATTTGCATCTTTTTATATAATAGCCGGCAAAATCAGCAGCGGTGGATAACGGTCAGCCTGTTGCTGAATATTGTGATGTTAGGTTTTGGCGCTGGTCTCTTCTTTTCAATGGGTGGCTTTGGTCCTTTCCTATGGAATGAGGCTGTGGGATTGCTGCTGCTCCTTGTAGCCCTGCTGATGCAGCTATATGCCCGCAAGAAGGTGAAGGATGATATTGAGCTTGTAAGGTCGATGGATCGTATCCGTTAATTATATTCACCGGCGAAGCTCATGGTTGCAAATGAAAATTCGAAAATACGGGTAGTCGCAGCGCTTGTTGCCGGTCTTACAGCTTTTGGCTTTGCCCCTATTCTGGTCCGGTTAGCGCCTGACACTTCTCCCTTTGTGCTGGTGGTATACCGAACAGTATTTGCCGTGCTTATATTGTTGCCCGTTTGGCTGGCCATGGGCAATAGAAAGGGGCTTTGGCTGGCCAATGGCGAAACACCCTGGATAATGCTTTCCGGGGTCTGTCTGGGGCTCCACTTTACCTGTTGGCTGGCTTCGCTGTACTATACTTCGGTTGCCTCAGCTTCTGTGCTGGTTACCATCCATCCGATAATAATGATATTAGTTGAGCGCTTATGGTTTAAGAAAAGCTTTGTCCGCACTACCTGGATAGGCGTGCTGATGGCTTTTGGCGGCTCGCTGCTGCTGGGCTTTTCCGATAGCCAAATCGACCAGGCATATGCTGATCCGCTTTTTGGCAATATGCTTGCCGTTATAGCGGCTCTTATTTTTGTGATCTATTTGCTTATTGGCCAGCAGCTAAGAAAAAGAAGAAGCTGGATTGATTATGTATTTCCCGTCTACCTTTATGCAGCCGCGGCAACCGTAGTAGTGGCTTTTATCTTTGGGGAAAACCTGCTGGATATATCCGTAGCCGGCCTTTGGGTGGGAGCGGGCCTGGCCTTTGGTCCCCAGGTAATGGGTCACGGATCTATGAACTATGCCATCAAATATATTTCGCCTACGCTGTTATCCACGCTAATTTTAGCCGAACCTCTGCTTGCCTCGGTGATGGCCTACTTCTTTTTTGCTGAGCAGCCCCCGGTAGGATCTATTGTTGGAATGGTCTTTATTCTGGTGGGTATTAGTCTCACCTGGCGGCGCAGTTCGAGGTCTGTTGGCTAATCTTCCCATCCGGAGATAAAATTATTAGCCCTTTTCTACAATTTTACACTATTTTTTCTATCTTAATTCGGATCTAAGACCGCTCTTTGGGTAATCAGCCCTCTTTTGATAGATAAAAAGTGGATTATGAAGAAGCTATTAGTTCAATACCGGCAGGTATTTATTATTTCTATTATCATTGGTGCGGTGAGTTTGACAGGCTGCAGCAGCGAAGATGAATCCTCTGCCAACAGCTTGTCAGTAAGTGTCAAAAAGCCCGTTAAATGGGACTATGATGCCATCAAAGAGCGTGGTGTGCTTCGTATGATTACCCGCTACAGTTCGAATACCTATTTTTTACAACAAGGCATAGAATGGGGCTTTGAATATGAGTTGGTCAGGAAGTTTGCTAAAGAGCACGGCTTAGCGCTTGAAGTGGTCATTGTTGGCATTGATGAAAATCCCTATGATTTGCTGAATAGCGGTGAGGGCGATTTAATCGCCGCTAATTATGCGGCCACTGCCGATCGGCGCCATTTTGTTGATTTTACGAATCCATATAATTTGGTTGATCAGGTGGTGGTCTATTCCGATGAGATAGAGGATCCGCCCCAATCAATTAAGGGGCTGGCACTAAGCGGCTATCCTGTTACTGTCCGCCGCAATAGTTCCTACTACCATCGTATCCAGGACCGGTGGGAAGAAGGAGGGACACTAACCGTTAATTTGGTATCGAATGAGAAAGATACCGAAGCGCTGCTGTTCGATGTATCCAGAGATAAATATTCGGTAACTGTTGCCGATGAAAATATCTTTCGGGCATCCACGAAATATATGGAGGGGCTGGTAAAGGGACCCACACTGGCCCGGAATGATACCATTGCCTGGGCGGTACGAAAGAACGCACCGGAGCTTAAGAAAGAACTCAACCAGTTTTTAGGGAAACACTTTAAACAGTATTCAGAGACGAAAGCGCCCAAGCGATCGCTCTTCCTGGAGGTGCTTCGGAGGCGATACTTCGAGGGCGGAAGGCAACTGGCGGGCTACTACAGCCCCGATCCCGGACTGCAGAATAGTGATCAGCTGTCTCCTTATGATGGCCTGATCCAGGAAGTAGCCGATTCGACCGGGCTCAACTGGCTGATGATTACCTCCATCATTGCGCAGGAGACGAAATTTAATCCGAAAGCGAAAAGCTGGGCGGGCGCGATGGGTTTGATGCAGATTCTTCCGCGCTATTCCTCGGTAGCAGATAGCATGCTGCTTTACGATGAACGCATAAATCTGCTGGAGGGCACGCGTATTATCCAGGATCATCTGGAACATTATGCCTATATAGACAGTACCGAACAGCAGTGGTCATTTGCACTGGCGGCCTATAATGTAGGTGAAGGACATCTGGCTGATGCACGCCGCTTAGCCATCGATTTAAATAAAAACCCCAACAACTGGAATGATGTAGCTGATGCGCTTCTCAAGCTAATGGACCGAAGGTACTATCAATATGCCCGCCACGGTTTTTGTCGCGGGATTGAAACGGTGCGCTATGTTCGTGAGGTTAAGAGCAGGTATGAAGTGTACAAAAGCATAATAGCTATGCGGTCGGGTGACAGCTTGAGTACGCCCGGCGTTTTTGGCTTCTTTAATAATAGGCCTTAACGACCATCAGCGTGAGGTCGTCTGACTGCAGGGAGCCGGCAAACTGCCGAACTTCACCGATGATTGCCTGCTTTATTTGGCGGGCCGGCTGTCCGCGGTGCGCAAGGATGCAGCTAATCAGCCGTTCTTCACCAAACTCTTCGGTCTGTTCTGAATTCATGGCCTCGGTGACTCCATCCGTATAGAAAATAAGCAGATCGTCTTTTTCGAGCGTAACCTGCTGCTCGTTATAAGGGGTCATCGTGGGCATGGCACCCAAAATGAGCCCTCCTTCCTGCAGCCCCTGCGGCTGCGATTCACCCTTTTTAAATAAAAGAGGCGGATTATGGCCCGCATTAACATAGGTAAATGTGCGGTCTTGAGGACGGAATATTCCCCAAAAAAAAGTGATGAACTTATCACTGGGCGTATTCCGGTGGATGATATCATTAACCTGAGCTGTAGCCTCCGCCAGCGAGATATCCGTTGGCAATAACACATGCAACATCGCCTGTAGGTTAGCCATCAGGAGGGCGGCCGGCATGCCTTTGCCGGTAACATCGGCAATGGCAAAGAGCAGATTTTGCTCCGGGGTTTCAAGAATGTCAAAATA
>DATGUX010000311.1:0-2635 GCA_035300985.1 Fodinibius sp. | reverse complement strand
GTTGGCCGCGCTTTTGAGGGTGCTGAAGGAATCGATGTATGCTTGCTGTATCCCGGCGGGAAAGTCAGCAAGCTTCAGGAGCAGCAGCTGACCACTATTGGCGGCAACGTAACGGCTCTGGAAGTGGAAGGGACTTTTGACGATTGCCAGGCCATGGTCAAGAAGGCTTTTTCGGATCCAATACTGCAAGATAAGCTTCGCCTCAGTTCGGCCAATTCTATCAACATCGGCCGTCTGCTGCCTCAAATGTTCTATTATGGCCGTGCTCTGGCGCAGCTTCCGGATACCGATCAGCCTCATTTTTGTGTGCCCAGCGGGAATTTCGGAAATATAACTGCCGGCATGATGGCAGAGAAAACGGGAATGCCAACGCACCGGTTCTTGGCGGCAACCAATCGTAACGATACGGTGCCGGCATTCTTGGCGGAGGGGAGTTTTCAAGCGCTCCCGTCCCGGCAAACGATATCCAGCGCTATGGATGTGGGGAATCCCAGTAATATAGAACGGATTCGTAACATATATCCGGATATGCCGCAGCTCCGGCAGCATCTGTGGGCTGCTTCATTTAGTGATGAGCAGACCCGAGGGGCCATTAGGAGGGTCTATAACCGGCACGATTATGTGCTGGATCCGCATACGGCCGTCGGCTATTTGGCTGCTCAAAAGTATCTTGAGGAGGAGTCACCGCAAGGACCGATTATCATCCTTGGAACGGCGCATCCGGCCAAGTTTTCTGATATCGTTTCTCCGCTTATCGGCAAGGAGTTGCCCTTGCCGTCTGCCCTCAGGCAGAGCATATCCGGGGAAAAACAAAGTACACACATGGAGGCTTCCTATGAGAATTTTCAGTCCTTCCTGATCGACCGCTATGCCTGATCAGGCATGCCTTGCCTCCATGGCAATCGCCAGTCCTTTAGTAAAGGCCTGGATAACGGCTTCCATGGTGTCGGGAGAAGCCCCTTTGGCAATCCACTGCTGCTCGTTGTTGGAGAGTGTGAGGGTAACCATCACCAGGGAGTCGGTGTCAGGACTTAGAATTTCGACTTCATGATTGTCCACGATCAGCGGCAAAACGTTGTCAGTTTCCGAGCGGATGGCCAAAAGAATCGCATCAATAGGACCAACCCCTTTAGCTTCGGTAGCCACTTCTTTTCCTTGGTTATTAAGTTTGACCGCCGCGTGCACCAACCCGTGCTTGCGCATGGTTAATTTGTAGTCGAGCACCTCTACCGGATATTGAAGGTCGGCGTCTTCATCAAATATGAGCGACTGGATCGCTTCGATTTCTTTATTGCTGAGTGTTTTCCCCTTTTTGTTGTATTTATCGACGTATTCGTTGTAGAGCTGCTCGTGTTCTTCGCCCATTTTGAGGTCAGCCATAAAGGTATCGCGTGATTTACCCCAGGATTTTTTCTGCATCTCAATAAATCCGGAATTCACGTATTTGATTACCTTCTCAAGGTCGTCTGAAAGAACCGGAGAGCTCAGCGAATGTTTGGTGACCACCTTGGTGTCCTTAAAACCCGTTCCGGTTACTACAAATAAACACTTTTTGCCTTCAAATTTATCCTGATGCTTCTTGAAAGCGGCCAGGGGGAGGGCACCGGCCGGCTCTACAAAATGTCCCTCAACCGTGGCAAGCTCTTTCAGTGCATCCAGAATTTCGTCTTCGGTAACCGTGAAAGCCATGCCGTCTGATTCATCAATGCCTTCCAGTACTTTGTAAAAGTCCACCGGATCAGGAACGGCAACAGAAGTAGCCATAGTCTGTACCTGCTCCTTGACAATCTTTTCTTTCTTGAAGATACCATCTACCACAGGAGAACTCTGATCGGGCTGAATGGCCACGAATTTTGGAATCTTATCGATCAGACCACCTTCTTTCATCTCTTTATAACCTTTGAAAATGGCGCTGAAATTGGTTCCGCATCCAATGGGAATGAATATATAATCGACTTCAGAACCACCCTGTTCGTGGAGCTCATAGGAGAATGATTTTTGTCCCTCTTCGCGAAAGACAAAATCTCCGGCCAGATAATAATTGCCCGATTTGGCAAACTCACGGCACAGTCGTTCACAAGTGCTGAAGGAACCCTTGATGCGAATAATATTAGCGTCAAAAATCGTGGCTTGTGCCAACTTGGCTTCGGTAGTTTTTTCGGGGACAAAGACGAAGCACGGAATATTAAAGTAACAGGCATAGGCCGCTACGGAGGCAGCCATATTACCCGTTGAAGCCAGGCATATAGCGTCAGCCTTGAGCTCTCGTGCTTTTTGGACCTCAATATAGCTGCCGCGATCTTTAAAACAACCGGTGGGATGTTGAAATTCGAGCTTGGCCCACAAATCAGCGTTGTAGGTATCCGAGAGCCGATCCAGTTGCTTAAGAGCCGTTGCCTGTGTTTTCAGCGGATCGGGTAAGAGCGTTTTCAGCGGGTATTTCAGGTGATCAGAGGCCTCCTCATAATAGATGCGCAGCACGCTTCCGCATTGTGTGCAGTAAGTGGTGGTCTCCTCAGCGGAGTTAATGTGACCGTGGGCTATACATTTGAGGGTATAGTTGGTTGTTGCAGTGGCCATAATGTGTCCTGATAAAAAGCTTGATTAAAAGAGTGGTAGCAGAAGAATAAAAGAT
>DATGUX010000310.1:0-2957 GCA_035300985.1 Fodinibius sp. | reverse complement strand
TTTAAGGTTTCTCTTATTGGCTGGCTTGACTTTGCCTTCAGCCAGGTGGGACTGCCGCTGGGCGGTATCATGATCTCTTTATTTTTAGCCTATGAATGGAAAACCGAGAACGCCTTTAATGAATTGGAAAAGGGCTATCCTGACTTCCGGCATACACTGATAGGGAAGGTATGGAAGGTTTTTATTATGTTCATTTGTCCGGTTGTTATTCTATATAACCTGCTCACTAACTTTATATAACATCCTTCAAGGAAAAATATATTAATGCTTTTATTTGTCGAGAATATTAAAAATTGCCTTCTTTCCTCTCTGGATCGGATAGGCACAGAGTAATATTCCGAACATTTAAATAAAAGTTTATTATAATAGGTCTAATATTTTATAGACTTTAAAGCATCCTAACCAACACTTTTAAACAATTATTCTCTTTTGGCTCAAACAGAAACAACAGCTCGGGGTAACTGGAATTCAAAATTAGGATTTGTACTGGCAGCAGCCGGTTCAGCCGTGGGGCTCGGTAATATCTGGCGGTTCCCTACCGAAGCCGCTTCTAACGGCGGAGGTGCTTTTCTGCTGGTTTATCTGGTCTGCTGCTTTTTGATCGGCTTTCCGGTGATGATGGCAGAAATAAGTATTGGCCGTCGGACCGATAAAAACCCGGTAGGCGCCTTTAAGCAGCTCTCACCCAACAAACTTTACTCCCTTATCGGGGTCTGGGCCGTCATATGCGGAACGATGATCCTTTCCTTCTATACCGTTATTGCCGGCTGGACTTTCAGCTATATTTTTGAAGAGCTCTTTTTTGGCCTGGGACTGACCGAATGGGCCGCCTGGATAGCCGATACCGAAAATGGCTGGCTGAACGCCCTCTTTTCGATCGCCTTTATGGCCTGCACCATCTCTATTATCCGCGGCGGTGTCAGCGGTGGTATCGAGCGGGCCACCAAAACACTTATGCCTCTTTTGCTAATCATCCTTATTGCCCTTATTGGCTACGTAATAGCTCAGCCCGGCAGCAGCGAAGGCCTGGCCATCTACTTACAGCCGGACTTTTCTAAAATAACCCCCCAACTTATTTTTGCTGCTATGGGGCAGGCCTTTTTCTCTCTTTCACTTGGCATGGGGGCCCTTATTACCTACGGCTCTTACCTCGATAAAAAAGAAAACATCCCACAGGTCGCGGCCATGGTTACCGTTACCGACGCTTTGGTGGCCTTCCTTGCCGGCTTGCTCATTCTTCCTGCCATGTACCTTGCCCAGGCCAACGGCATCGCTATCTTCCAGGACGGAGCTTTTATCGCGGGCCCGGACCTGATCTTCCAGATTTTACCGTCACTGTTCCATAACATTAGCGGATTGCTGGGCACACTGGTAGGGATTACCTTCTTTGTACTGCTCTCGATGGCCGCCCTCACCTCTACCATCTCCCTGCTGGAAGTGGCGGTCTCATACACCATCGATAACCACGGTATTAAACGAAAGAAAGCGGCCCTGTTAGTAGGATCGACCATACTGATAATCTCGTTATTTATCTCATTTAAGGTATCGTTGATTGGCACCTTCGATTTTATTTTCAGCCAGGTTGGATTACCGCTGAGCGGTATCCTGGTATGCCTGTTTTTAGGTTATGTCTGGAAGATTGACAACGCATTTGATGAGCTCGAACAGGGTAATACCGGCTTCCGGCATACCCTTATGGGTAAAACCTGGATGGTCTTTATTATGTTTATCTGTCCGGTCGTTATTTTGTATAATCTGATAACTACCTTTTTGTAATCTAAATTTAGAGCTTGTTATACTTCTTAGCTCGTGCTATTTTTGGGCCACAATTTCAGATGAATTTATTTTAATTTATGGCCAAAGTTTCTACCTCTAATTTCAGAACCGGTATGGTGATTGAGGTTGATAATGACCTTTATTCCATTACTGATTATCAACACGTAAAACCCGGTAAGGGGGGTGCTTTTATACGCACAAAACTTAAAGGTGTTGTCAATGAAAAAAATATTGAAAAAACCTTCCGCTCGGGAGAAGACGTCATTGAAGTACGAGTAGAGCACCAACCCTTCCAGTTCCTCTATCTGGACGGTAATCTCTACTACTTTATGAATCAGGAAACTTTTGAGCAGATTCCGGTTGAAGAGGAGCGCGTCAACAAATTCCAATTTTTAGCTGAGGGCCAAGAATGCACCCTCGCCGTAGATGTAGATAACGAGCAGGTACTATATGCTCAGCCACCTGACCATATCGTTGCTGCAGTAGCAGATACGCGTCCGGGCCTTAAAGGTGATACAGCCCAAGGCGGCAGCAAGCCGGCTACGCTGGAATCCGGAGCAACGGTTCAGGTTCCGCTTTTTATCAATGAAGGTGAAAAGATAAAAGTCGATACCCGAACTGAAGAATATATTGAACGAGTAACATCAAACTAATTCTTACCCATGGATCTAAAAGTAATTGAAAACCTTTTAACCCTTATTGCTGAAAGCGAAGTCAATGAGGTGTCTATCGAAGAAGGCGATTTTAAGATTAAAGTAAAGAAAAAGGCTGAAACCCAACAAGCAGCTTTGCCGCAAATGCCTGTTCAATATCAGGTACCGGCCCAACAGCAGGCGCCCCAGCAACCCGCTGCGCAGCCCCAGGCCGCCCCGCAACAGGCTTCCGCCAATCAGGAAAGCGGCGATACATCCACAGCCGGAGAAGTTGCCGGTGAGGTGGTAAAATCCCCTATCGTGGGTACTTTCTACCGCGCGCCCTCTCCCGAGGACGACCCCTTTATTAAGGTGGGCGACCAGGTTGAAAAAGGCCAAACACTGTGTATTGTGGAGGCGATGAAAATTATGAATGAAATAGAATCCGATTACTCTGGCGAAGTCAAGAAGATTATTGCTGAAGACGCCGAGCCAGTAGAGTACGATCAACCGCTATTTATCATCGGATAAAAAGACAAATTCATGTTT
>DATGUX010000309.1:0-9784 GCA_035300985.1 Fodinibius sp. | reverse complement strand
AGCTTTTCGCCTTCAAACTTATCGGTCTTCAATTGCCGCTCAAGATGTTGCACATTGAGCTTCATCGGGGTGAGCGGATTCTTAATTTCGTGCGCTACCTGCTGGGCCATCTCTTTCCAGGCGGCTTCACGTTCGGCTTTGGCTAATTCCGTTTGTAGCTTTTTAAGGCGGAAAACCATCTGGTTATAGGCTTTAGCCAGGTTACCGATCTCATCCTTGCTTGTGACAGGAATGGTTGTGTTAAGATCGCCTCCCGATATTTTATTAAGTCCCTGCCGGATATAGGTGAGCGGACGGGTAAGGGATTGTGAGATGAAGACCGATCCAAGAACAAATAGGCCAAATACCAGAAGATAAGCCAAAATAAGATAGCTCGTAGTCTCCAGCAGTTGTTGATCATATTTTGGGGATTCCAGAAAAGTAGGAATGGCAATAGTAGCCAAGGGCTGATTGTTACTGTCGAGGATAGATCGATATCCGATAAGCAGGGATTGATTGGCCAGCGTTACGGTAGAATAGGCATCGCGTTGCTGCTCCAGATACAGTTTTTGATAAGTGTCGTAGGGCAGGGAAGCCGGCAGCAAGTGCTGGTGATAGATCTGTGGTGTGGTTGTTTTAGACACCTTTAAGTTGGTATAAAAGGTGGCATCAGCATTTAAGGTTGTGGTCAGAGATTCAAGAGATGACCTGCTATCAAATACCAGCCGGTTGCGCCGGATGTTATTACGTTCTATAGACTTGGATAAGCTCTCCAGCTTATTAAAAAGCTCTTGGCGGACGATATTTTGGTTTTGCTGTTTAATAGCATAATGAGAGGTGGCAATAATAAATCCCAGAAACACAAGAGTGGCCAGTAAAAAGCTGTCGAGTATTCGATCTTGAAAACGTTTATCCTTTCCCATAATCGAAAATTGCTGCCAACTTAAGACCTGTAAAGCAAGGAATAGCGCGAGCCCGAGAATAAGAAGAGTAAAGCTGAAGCGGAAAAAGGAGAAAAGTATCGTGCGGTAATTGGCCAGTGTCGTACTTATCTTGATGGCTTGGTCATCTTTATGCTGCCAAAGAAGCGTTCGGTAGGTATATTGACTGGCCTGATGGGTGAAGTAGATCAGTGAGTCGGTAGCCAGCGCTTGTCGTTGGTTGCTGCTGAGCTGCTGGTATTTTGGAAAATATCCCGTAAAGCCCTGCTGGACGCTGTTTATCAGCTGCCCCTCGTTATATTTTTGCATAAGGATGGCATGATTCCAACTTTTGTAGGTGCGGGAGGCCATTACGGCTCGGATAGGTTTATTAAATTGGGGACGCTCCTTATAAACCGAGCCGGAAATCCAGGCGATAGGGTTTCGCACAGAGGTGCCGAATACGGGAATCCAGCCTCGGTAAAATGTTTTATATTCTTCCTGATTCCGCAGCTGCGGTTGCTGGACGACCGGGCGAATAGTGGATTTGGTGATCTGCTGGATTTCCGTAACCAATTCCAGCATTGACAGGTTATAGGTATTTACCCAGTCGGGGGAGTTAAGGTTGGTCGAATAGCCGGCAATAAAATCGTCGGAAGCACTTACCATTTGCAGATCGAAAGAGTAAGTGCTCCAATTAGGTGTTATAAAATTTTGAATTGTCTGCGTAAATTCGGCTTGAATGGCTGATTGCCGTTCGCGCAGATCGTTATAGGTGGTCGACCGAAAACTCTTTTCAAGCTGGGTGAGTAGCTGTCGGGTGAGCTCTTCAGCTTCAGGATCTTCTTCTTGAGCAAAACTTCGGGCTTTGCTCATTAAATTGTTATCTAAATCGGTAAAGTAGGCATGGTAGAGCATAGGCATGCTTACGCCGGCAATGAATATGCTGCCTAAAATTATTTTTCGCAGCGGAGAAAGATGGGAGACCCAGTGAACCTTCGTTGCATAGCCAAGGGCAAATCCAAAGATGATTGCAAAGCAGCAGAGGCAGGTGAGCAGAAGCCACCCCGGTATTGGCTGGTTAAATATCAGCAGGCGACTGATAAATAGCCCGATCAGAAAAAAGATCACCAGCACGGCAGAGCTGACTTTGATATGCTCACGGGTTACGCGCAGAAGTAAACGGTTAAGCGTGATAAGGATAACCCCAAGTGCCAAGAGTGCGAGACCTAATACAATATAGAGCAAAACAGTGCGTCCGGCAGGTAAAATCCGCAGGTCCATTACGGGGATCTGATTCAGCGCTGCATGTTGAGCTAACCAATTTATTACAGTTGGTATAGACAGTGCATTGACCAGGCCAATGAAGCTTGCAAAGCTAAGAGTGCTCAGGTATGATGTAACGTTGATCTTCCGGTTGAAGAAAGGGAGTTTTTGGGCTAAGGCAAGAGCCGCCAAGAGCGAAAAAATGGCGTGTGTAGATACCGTGGAAAGCTGACGAACGAAGGCTTCCTGATCGGTATCCTCAAGAGCCGTGAGCGTGAGGATCCATTGGGCCAGCATATCGGTGTAGAAAAAGGTAAGCCAGCCTATACTAATAATAAATAACTGAATAAGCAGAGCGACCTGCCAGCTTAAGTTTTTTGCCACTGAAAAGAAAAGTAATATGAGTACGATAAGGGCAAATACTATGTATACCGATCGCCAAAGGCGCGTTTTTTCACTCCATTCCGCTTCTGTCTGTTCAAATTTGTCGGATGTAGCATAGACAACGCCTACGGAATCACCGGCTAAGTTATTCAGCCGGCGGACAAATTTAGCATCGGAAGGAAGTTCGCTAAAAAGGCTAAAGTTTAGCGGATATTTGCTTGAAACTTCATCCGACTGGAAAAAGTTAAATTCACTTTCCGAGCCGATAGAGAGGGGGTTGCTTTGTTCTATTTTATAACTGGTGTGCAGCCGGTACCAGGTGTTCTCTTCTTCCGATTTTATATTAAAGGGAACGCGGGATTCCCAATAGATTACGTTGTTCTTTTTTTGGATAATAATTTCCGGTTCAAGGCTATTGCCGAAAGAGTCGTCATCCGATAAAAGTCGGGCAAAGCCTTTCCATACAACAGGCTGGCCTTTTTGATATAGCGCTATTCCCCAAAGATCGGATGCAGCAGGCAATTGCTGGTATAATTCACTGGGCGGGCGGCTTTGAACAAGTAATGGCTGAAGGGAGCCGGCTAATTTTTCAGTGCGGCTGAGCAGCTCTTGTTGTTTGTTGACAAACCCATTGGCAGCGGTGACAAGTTCCTGCCGGATTTCCCGCTGATTGGTTGTTTCAGAAGGCTTTTCGGTATATCGCCATCCTTCTAAGGCTGAGAGAATAAGCAATAGCCCCAATAGGGTCCAGCCTATTAAATAATAAGGACGAGCTGTGTTGAAAATATTTTCCATATTGAGAGAAACAGGTCACAACTATAAAAGAATATGAACTGTTTTCAAGCTTGAATCAAGTTAGGGATCTGGGCCGCCGGTTTCTCTTGTAATATATGGATAATGGCGTCGGCGGCCAGCATGCCAATGGCCTCACGTGTTCGGTGGCTTGCACTGGCCATATGGGGAGTAAGCAGACAGTTGGGCGCTGTTTGAAGTTTGGGATGTACGTCAGGCTCATTTTCAAAAACATCGATGCCCGCCCCGCCTATGCTTTGTTTGTGCAGCGCCTCGGCCAGGGCGTTTTCATCCATCACAGGCCCCCTTGAGGTGTTTATTAAAATGGCATGTTCTTGCATAATGGAAAGGATTGACTCGTTAACTAAATGCCTGGTTTCATCGGTAAGAGGACAATGGAGGGAGAGGACATCAGATTGGCGTGCCAGTGTTTCAATATCGGAGATATAGGTGGCCTGTAGCCTTTGCTCGGTTTCTCGGGAGAGGCGATTCCGATTATGATACTGCACCTCCATTCCCAGTGCGCCGGCCCGTTGTGCTACTGCGCGGCCAATACGCCCCATACCAATGATACCAAGCGTGCGGCCCTGCAGTTCCATACCAAGGAATCCAAGCGGTTCCCATCCCTCAAAATTTCCTTCAAGCAGATATTCTTGGGCATCAATAAAGCGTCGGCTAACGGTGAGCATCAGTCCAATAGTAAATTCGGCACATGATTCGCTGAGAACGCCGGGCGTATTGGCTACATATACATTGTGGCCCTGGGCAGCCTCCAGGTCAATATTATTATATCCCACGGCGTGATTAGCCACGATTTGTAGATGTTTGCCGGCCGCGAATACCTTTTCCGTTATAGGATTGGAAAGCATGGGAAGCAAGGCATTGTATTGCGGAATATCCCGGATGAGTGCTTCTTCGCTATTGTAAGTCCCTCGTTCTCCTACATCAACGGTAAAGTGAGAGCGCAATTTGTCAATGACGGACGGAATAATGGGCTCGGTAATAAGAATGCGTTTAGACATAATCGCGGATAGGCGTTACTATTTTAGTGGCTTAGCGCTTCTGTTGAGCGGTTATGAGGGTATCACGAAAATAGAGCTTCGGATAAGTGATGAATAATAAATGCTTCTTTAGTAAGCTATCTTCAATAGGCTAAGGAGTATCTTCTATCCTTGTTACAACAGCATCGTTCCACATGCGCTCGAGGGCATAGTATTCGCGCAGCTCCTTTTTAAAAATATGGACCACCACATTAACATAATCCAGAATAACCCATCGACGGCTTTCAAGGCCCTCTTCTTTCCAGGGTTTCTCATTTAGCTGTTCATTCGTTGTTTGGGTAACATTATTAGCAATAGCTTTAATCTGTACATCGGTGGTTGCATGACATACAACGAACTTATCGGTCAGGGTTGTGAGCTCGTGGACGTCCAGCACGGTAATATCTTCGGCTTTTCGTTCGAGCATAGCTTCGGTGATGAACTCAATAAGTTTATCAGAATCAGCTGTTTTTGTTTCATCCACGCTGGTAAACTGTTGGTCTTCCTGGGGAGAAGTATCGGTCATATAAAGTTAGTTGAGAGTTAATGATTTATAGTCGGAACCAATCACAACGGTTGCATCGAGGTAAAAATCTTCCGATGCTTCTATGAAGACATTTTCGGGGGCTATTCCCAGTGCCTCCGCTACGCGCTGTGCGTTCTCGGAATTGTTGGTGCGTGCTATTACAACAGTATTGGTCATGTCAAAGTTTTTAAAATTTCCCGTTCCAACCACATCAAAACCATTCTTTCGAAGAACAGAAGTAAAATGGTTGGCCAGGCCGGGAACGCCTGAGCCATTTAGCACCTCAAGCTGAATCACATCACTGATAAGCTGTTGGCCTTCTTGGGTACGCTGGTTTTCAATCCTGGGATAGATGATTCGTGTAAAAAGTCCAAATACGAGAAGGGCCAGCAACAAGCTAAGGAACCCGATAGCAGCATTAAGGGCAAAAGAATTGGAGTCCTTATTTTTGGCAGTCATGTGCTGTTGCTAATCAAAAAAAGGATTCCGGTAGGGTGAAAAGGCGTTACGGCCATAGCCCCAGGGACCATAACTGGTGGGACGTTGTTGAAATTGCACCCGGACATGGCTATTGTCACTTATTTCGTAGCTGAGCTCTGCATTTCGAATAATAAACTCGGTATTCAGGCCGCTATCTTGCTGCATAAAGCTATTGCCAAAGGGAGAGTGCAGAAGGGACAGATCTACCCGGCCGGTCAGGTTCTCCGTAAAGAAAAATTGCATGGTATTTGTATAGGCATTCATATTGTGCATCTGTCCGCCAAAACTTGAAAACATCATAGAGTAGGAGTGGTCCATCTGCATATTGAATAGATTGGACAGTTTGGCTCCCTGGCTGGGATCTTGAACAACGGGCCCCGTAAGTTCTGATGGGTTTGGCAAATTTGCCCTCAGCTGTGCCGCAACCGGTGAGGAAAGGCCCATCGTGAGCATAATCAGTGCAACAACCGGTAAAAGTAACGTTGAATGCTTCATGGCTTTTGTTTGAAGAATGTTTTGGTCGTATCTACAAGGATAACGCTATATAAGTATACTAAAGTATCTAACTACAATAAAGAGAAATATATCTGCTTAAAACAAATTTGATGCCGGGCTATTACTCCTTTATTGAATGGATAGAAAAGGCCGCTATATTGGGTTAATGATCATTAATTTGCTACTGCGGAGGTGGAGGGATTCGAACCCCCGGAACCGCAAAAACGGTTCAACGGTTTTCGAAACCGGCCCATTCGACCACTCTGGCACACCTCCGAATAAATTTTGAATTTGTCCAACGGATTAAAATAGAGTATATTTGAACGCTCATAATTTCATCAAAATACGGGTTAACAAAACCAAATAAAAGGCTGTAAGTTCGATAATGAAACTAACCGATTTTAAGTTTGAGACAGACGATTTTAATGTTCCTGAAGAACCGGTAAAACCGCGCGATGCTGCCAAGCTGATGGTGTTGGATCGGGAAGATGAATCTATCACCCATGAGAAGTTTTCCGATATTCACAAATATATGAATGAGGGGGATGTGCTTGTTTACAATAATACGAAAGTATTTCCGGCGCGTCTGAAGGGGAAAAAGGAAAAAACCGATGCCGATATTGAGGTCTTTCTGCTGCGCGAGCTGGTCCCTGAAAATATGCTTTGGGATGTGCTCGTAGAACCTGCGCGAAAAATCCGTATCGGTAATAAGCTGTATTTTGGCCCGAACCTGATGGCCGAAGTTATCGACAATACTACCTCGCGGGGGCGTACCATCCGCTTCCTCTTTGACGGAACCAACGAAGAGTTATATAAACTGCTCGATGAAATCGGCGAGATGCCCTTGCCTCCTTATATTGAACGTGAAGCCCGGGAGGAAGATAAAGAGCAGTATCAGACCATTTTTGCCAAAGAACGCGGTTCAGTAGCTGCTCCCTTCGCCGCTATGCACTTCACGGATGAACTGGTTGAAAAGCTGGAAGAAAAGGGCGTGCAGATGTTGCCGATTACGATGCATATTGGCTGGGGAACCTTCAGGCCGTGTGAAGTAGAGGACCTTACCAAGCATCGAACGGATTCAGAAAACTACTATATTTCGGAAGAAACGTCCCGAAAAGTTAACGAAGCCCTCCACAGCGAAGACAATAAGGTAATAGCCTGCGGGACCACCTCGGTGCGTACTATAGAAACCAGTATTACCGCCAGTGGCATCTCTAAACCGGGCACCGGATGGACCGATAAGTTTATTTTTCCACCCTACGACTTTAAGGTTACGGAAGCGGTTATCACTAATTTTCATCGCCCCGAGTCAACCATGCTGATGCTGGGTGCGGCTTTTTCAGGTTATGATTTTCTCATGAAAGCTTATGAAGAAGCCCAGGAAAATGACTACCGCTTCTTTGGCTTTGGCGATTCAATCCTGATTATTTAGCGCGTGCATACTAAAGCACTTGTCATAGCTGCCGCCGGCTCCGGCAGTCGGATGCGGAAGAAGGTTCCAAAGCCGTATCTGAAGCTGGGCGATTATACGATTTTAGAGCGAACACTTCGAGCATTTTTATCGCTTTCAGGTATGGCGCAGGTCGTCGTGGCCACATCGAAAGATCGAATGGATGAGGCACGTGGAATCCTAAGCGCCATTTTGCCTGAGGATATTAACGGTCTTGTAGTGGCAGGAGGAAGGGACAGGCAGCACTCCATCCGTCAGGCACTGCAGCATGTTGCAGAAATCGACCTTGTGCTTGTGCAAGACGCCGTACGTCCCTTTGTGGATGCGCAGGATATTAAGGCATGTTGCAGCGCTGCTGCCAATATGGGAGCTGCGGTGCTTGGGGTTCCCGTGAAAGACACCATCAAGCAGGTTGACGACCGGCGGCAGATATGCGAGACGCCGGATCGCAATATGCTGTGGAAAGCGCAGACGCCCCAGGTGTTTCGGAAATCACTACTTTTGAAGGCTTATGACTACGCGCAGAAAGAAGAGTTGACGGTTACCGATGATGCTTCCATTGTAGAGGCGATGGGGCAGCCTGTGAAGATAGTAGAGGGCGGGCGCGAAAATATTAAGATCACTTATCCGTTAGATCTTGAACTGGCAAGGATCATCCTTAATAAAATAGAGCAATAGCAATGCGTATCGGTTACGGTTATGATGTGCACCGCCTGAAAGAGGGTGGGCCATTGATTTTAGGAGGGCTTGCAATTCCCTTCTCAAAAGCATTGGTGGGCCATTCTGATGCCGATGTGCTTCTGCATTCTGTTGCCGATGCTTTGCTGGGAGCTTGTGCGTTAGGAGATATCGGCCAGCACTTCCCTGATACCGATCCGCAGTATGCCGGAGCAGACAGCCGAAAGCTGCTCAGAGAGGTAGGCCGGCTGGTTGGCGCAGAGGGTTATCGGGTGCACAATCTTGATGCCACCGTTGTTGCTGATGAGCCCAGGCTTTCACCGCATATTGCCGCCATACGCCAGCATATTGCGGACGATTTAAATATAGATAAAACTTGCGTTTCCGTTAAGGCAACAACATCTGAGGGAATGGGTTTTGAAGGGACCGGCAAAGGAATTTCGGCACGATCAATTGCACTACTAATGCCTGATACTCTATGATAGAGCAGCTTACGCAGGACATTATTTCATTGATCAGAACTCTGCCTCCTGCAAGTGTTTATTTGGTGTTCTTTGGCATTGCTTATGGAGAAAATATTATACCGCCCATTCCCGGAGACCTTCTGGTTGCTTTTAGCGGTTATCTGGCCGCGGAATCTATTATTGGTATAGTTCCTATTTGGATCATAACAACCATAGCTTCAGTTATCGGTTTCATGTCAATGTATTGGATTGGCAGCAGGTGGGGAACAACGATAAAGCAGGAGGGGAAAGGGGTGCGCGTTTTGCGGTTTATCCCGGTTGAATACCTCAATAAAGTGCAGTCCTGGATGCAAAAATGGGGACTGGGAGTGGTATTGGCCAATCGGTTTTTGCCCGGTACCCGGTCGGTAATATCCCTTGCTGCCGGGTTAGGACATACACAGATTAACTATACGATACTTTTTTCAACAATAAGTTCTCTTTTATGGAATGCTATTCTGCTCGGCTTTGGATGGGTCGTGCACGAAAACTGGAGGATGATTGGAGATTACCTGTCGGTATATGGCAGAATTATCTTAGCTGCGACGGTTTTATACATCGCAATAAAGGTAGGAATCTATTATTACAGAAAGTAAAGCCTGATTTAACGGATCAGGAATAAATATCGAAGAAACAAAAAAATATAGTTAATGAATGTTGACAAAAATGAAAACTGTGCTTAGTTTTCGAGTCTTTCGGCTGGAAGCTATAAGGCAGCTCTGATTTTGAGTTACCGGCCTTCTTTTGTTTCAATAAGCCAGCGTAGCTCAGGGGTAGAGCAGCTGTTTTGTAAACAGCCGGTCGTCGGTTCGAATCCGGCCGCTGGCTCAATATGGCATGTTGAGGCCTAAGAGTGCTGACTTAGCCAATAGTGAAGGTTTGACATATTGATACTGGGGGGATACCAAAGCGGCCAACTGGGGCAGACTGTAAATCTGTTGTCGTGAGACTTCGTAGGTTCGAATCCTGCTCCCCCCACACAGGCTAAATGACAGGTGCTAAGCGCTATATGCTCAAATAGATGTTTATTTGAGTTTGACTTTTTTGATGCTTGTCATTTACTCCAAGCGGGCGTAACTCAATTGGTAGAGTGTCACCCTTCCAAGGTGAATGTTGCCGGTTCGACTCCGGTCGCCCGCTCGTCCCTTTGGGATTTGCGCCCAAAAAGCCGTTATAGCTCAGCGGTAGAGCACTTCCATGGTAAGGAAGGGGTCGTCGGTTCAATTCCGACTAACGGCTCACGTAGCGCTGCGATAGTTCGTCACAAGACG